>CAYMDZ010000051.1:0-6173 GCA_964389355.1 uncultured Muribaculaceae bacterium
ACGATGAGCCTTTCGATGGGAACCGGGAGCTTCTGCAGGTAGTAGCGGACTGCGTTTCCGCTGAGATTCATATAGGTGGAAGGCTTCAGCAGATAGAGGGTTCTGCCCTTGAGGCTCACCTCCGCGAGGTCGCCGTATCTCTGGGTATTAAACGAAATATTGGATGCCTGAGCCCAGGCATCCAATACCATAAATCCCATATTATGGCGTGTCTTCGCGTATTCCGGTCCGATGTTCCCGAGACCGACACAAAGGTAACTTTCGCCCGCCATAAGAGGTGTAAGATTAACTATTTCGCGTTACGTGTAGGACGAACCTGGCAGATGATGGTGTTCTTCTCGGTAACGACTGAAATCTTGTCGTATGAGAGGTCGCCTGCCTTGATTCTCTGAGCGATTCCAAGCTCTGTGATGTCCACGTTCACGCTGTCAGGAAGGTCGTTCATAAGAGCGGAGATACGGAGGGTACGCGCGTTCTGAACGAACTTTCCACCGAGCTGAACACCCTTTGAGTGTCCTGATACGGTGATAGGAACGTCGATTACGATAGGCTTGGTCTCGTTCACTGCGAGGAAGTCCACGTGAAGACATTCGTCGCTTACCGGATGGAACTGGAGCTCGTGAAGAACTGCAGTGTACTTCTGGTCACCGAGGTTGATGTCTATGATGTATGACTGCGGAAGGCTGAGGAGGATGTTGAGCTCCTTGGCATTCACGGTGAAGGTTACGTTGTTAACGCCGTTACCGTAAACGATGCACGGAACGAGTCCTTCGCGGCGTATAGCTTTGATTGCGGCCTTTCCGCCTATCTCGCGGACCTGGCCCTTAAGTTCATAATGCTGCATTTTGCAAATAAGTTTAAAATGTGTTACTCAGTCTGAACTGCGCTCAGACCCCATTGCACCAAAGCCTGTCGGACAGGTTTTTAAATGCATTGTAAATTATTCTGCCACTACTTCTACCTTGAGGTGTGCAATCACGCCCTTGTAGCACTTGGCTGCAGCCTCGTACTCACCGACGGTCTTGATCTCAGGGAGAGTGATGTTGCGCTTCTCGATCTCTACGCCTGCGGCTGCGAGAATCTCGGCAACCTGTGCAGGAGTGATGCCTCCGTAGAGCTTGCCTGACTCGCCGACCTTGGCAGCGATCTTGATCTCAATTGCTTCTGCCTTGGCAGCAAGTGCCTGTGCATCAGCTACGAGCTTAGCCTCCTTGTGAGCTCTCTGACGGAGAGTCTCCTCGTGCTGCTTGAGGGCTGAAGGGGTACCTACCGTAGCGTATCCCTGTGGCACGAGATAGTTGAGAGCATAGCCAGTCTTGACATTTACCACGTCACCGGCCTCACCGAGACCGACAACCTCTTTTTTCAAAATTATCTTCATACTCTCAGAATTATTTAAGAAGGTCAGTTACAAATGGGAGAAGGGCAAGTGAACGGGCTCTCTTGATGGCCTGAGCCACTTTCCTCTGGAATTTGAGTGAAGTTCCCGTGATGCGGCGAGGGAGAATCTTACCCTGCTCGTTGAGGAATTTCTTAAGGAACTCTGCGTCCTTGTAGTCTACGTATTTGATGCCTGCTTTCTTGAAACGGCAATATTTCTTCTTGCGAACCTCTACGGTTGGAGGGTTCAGATAGCGGATCTCGCTGTTTTCTACATTAGCCATGGATTAGTCCTCCTTTGTCTCTTCAGGTTCAACTTCTGCTGCAGGTTCAGCTGCAGGCGCTTCCTCTGCCTTAGGTGCGGCTGCCTTGCTGGCGCGTACCTGACGGCGGTGCTCTGCGTATGCGACAGCGTCCTTGTCAAGGGCTACGGTAAGGTAGCGGATGATGCGCTCGTCACGGTGATACTGTGTTTCGAGAGTTGCGATGAACTCAGGAGCAGCTTTGAATTCGATCAGGTAATAGAATCCTGATGTCTTGTGCTGGATAGGGTAGGCAAGCTGCTTAAGACCCCAGTCCTCTTCGTACACGACCTCGCCGCCGTTGGCTTTGATAAGATCGGTGTACTTGGCAACCGCTTCCTTCATCTGTTGTTCAGACAAAACGGGAGTTGCAATGAAAACGGTTTCGTACTGTTTGATCATTTTGTTGATTTGTTAAAAAATAATAATGTGCCCTCAAAAAGGGGATGCAAATATAGGTAATTTTCTCTTTAATGCCAAATTATTCTGTCGTATAGTCTTTGGGCCTGAGCCCGGTAAGGTGCATGTCCCTGTACAGGGCCTGTATCCTGTCGGTGTCCTCGCGGGCGTTCCCGCTTATAATGAACGGTTTACCGTATCCGATCTCGCGACGGGCATAGTCCACGTGGGACAGGTAAAGGGCGGCTCCGGTCTCCTTCACTACGGTATGGTAGCCGGTTTTCCATCTGCGGACGGCCTTTCTGGTGCCTTCCGGGCAGATGGCCAGATAGAAGCTTTCGCTGGAATTCATCTCGTGTATGAGGGGCACAAGCGCTCCGGAAGGGTTCTTCCTGTCAATGGGGTATCCGCCCATTCTGCGCAGCAGCGCTCCGAACGGGCCCCTGAAGGCTTCCTTCTTTATCATTATGCGGAGATGCCCGCCGAGAGCCCTGAAATAGAAATACCCGCAGACAAAATCCCAGATGGACGTGTGCGGAGCAAAGAGGAACACCGCCTTCTTCACCTCGGGGATACGGTCTTCTCCGGGAGTGATTTTCCAGCGCAGTATCTTCGTGAGGATGAAGCGGTTGAATTCGGGACTCATTGGCCGCTAGATGTTGATGTCCTCAAGCTCCTCTTCGGATTTGAGGTATTCACGAATGAAGTTCTGCCTCTCTATGGTGTTGTCTCCCATATAGAATTCCATTATGCTGTTGATGGATTCCTCGTCCGAGAGGCTGACGCTGTCGAGTTTGATGTTCTCGCCTATGAAATCGCAGAATTCAGAAGACGAGATCTCTCCCAGACCCTTGAATCGCGTGATCTCGCAGTTCCCCTTGAGCTTGGCGACGGCGGCTTCCTTCTCCGGAATGTCGTAGCAGTAGTAGTTCTCCTTCTTGTTCCTTACCCTGAAGAGGGGAGTCTGGAGAATGTGCACGTGTCCGCGGCGGATGAGGTCCGGATAGTATTTCATAAAGAAGGTGAGCACCAGCATACGGATGTGCATACCGTCGTCATCGGCATCGGTGGCCACGATGATCTGGTTGTATCTGAGGTCCGCGAGGTCGTCTTCCACGCCGAGCGCCGCAATCAGGAGGTTCAGCTCCTCGTTCTCGGCCACGCGCTTGCGGCTCTCCTTGTAGCAGTTGATAGGCTTTCCCCGCAGCGAGAACACGGCCTGGTATGCGGCCTGGCGCGCCTTGGTGATGGTTCCGGATGCGGAATCTCCCTCGGTGATGAAGATGGAGGAGTTGTTGATGTAGTCCTGAATCTCCTGAGGCGTCTTGTCCGTGATCTTGTCGGTGTAGTGGTATTTGCAGTCGCGGAGCTTGCGGTTGTAGACATTGGCCTTCTTGTTCTTCTCGCGGGTCTTCTTCTGTATGCCGGCAATTTCCTCCCGCTCGCGCTGGGAGTCCTTTATCTTCTCCTCGATGATGGGCACAATGTCCTTGTGGATGCGCAGATAGTCGTCCAGGGCCTTGGACACGAAGTCGTTGACAAAGGAGCGTATGGTCGGGCCAATGTCTCCGCCCGGTTTCTCCCACATATATGTGGAGCCGAGCTTGATCTTGGTCTGGCTCTCGAACTTCGGTTCCTGAATCTGTATGCTTATCGCGCCCACGATGCCCTGTCTGCAGTCCGCAGGCTCGTAGTTTTTCTTGAAGAATTCCTTCAGGGTCTTCGCTATGGCCTCCCTGAACGCCGCCAGGTGCGTACCTCCGTCGCGGGTGTTCTGCCCGTTTACGAAGGATGCGATGTTCTCTCCGTAGGTGTTTGTGTGCGAGATGACTATCTCTATGTCAGTGCCTTCCAGGTGGATAGGCGGGTAGAGCGGAGCTTCGCTGAGGTTCTCGTTTATGAGGTCTGCCAATCCGTTCTCGGAGCGGTAGCTGACCCCGTTCAGCACGAGCGTGAGGCCTTTCTTCAGATAGGAGTAGTTCTTCACCATCGACTCCACATAGTCCATATTGAATGCGAAGTCGCCGAACATCTCCCTGTCGGGCAGGAACCGGATGAGGGTGCCGTTCTTTTCCCTGGTCGGCTCTTCCCCGTCGCTTTCCAGCACGCCCTTGTGGAAATTGGCCCAATGGCAGAGTCCGTCACGGTGCGAGCACACATAGAATCTTTCGGACAGGGCGTTGACGGCCTTCGAGCCCACGCCGTTAAGGCCCACGGCCTTCTTGAACGCGCTGTCGTCGAATTTGCCGCCGGTGTTCAGTTTGCTGAGGGCATCGACCACCTTGCCGAGAGGAATTCCGCGTCCGTAGTCGCGCACGCTCACTTCACCCTCTTCGGAGATGTCTATCAGAATCTGCTTGCCGTAGCCCATCGTGAACTCGTCCACGGAGTTGTCTATGATCTCCTTCAGGAGCACATAGATGCCGTCGTCCTGGTTCTTTCCGTCTCCGAGACGGCCGATGTACATACCCGGCCTCATCCGGATGTGGGTCAGCCCTTCGATGGTTCTGATATTGTCTTCCGTGTATTTTACCTGTTCTTCTGCCATAATGTGCTGCGTGAATTTTGCGGGCGCAAAGTTACAAAATAATAATCTGAATGTAAAGGTGCACCATCGGATGCGACGGGTCGTTCGTGTAGAGGGTGGCGACGGCGTAGTTGTCGCTGTCCTTCTCGAAGGCCTCGGTCAGAACCTCGAACCGGAATTCCGCCTGACTTCCTGGAGCGATGCTGCCGGTGCTGCGGGTGCATTTGAGCTGGGTCCTGTCGAAATCCACCTTATATATAAGGAGCGGACTTTTTCCGGAGTTGCTGACTTCGAACGCCGCCTCCATCTTCTCGCCTTTCACTTTCGAGCCCGGATCGAGGGTCATCCTGGAGTCCGCCACTGGGGCCGCATCTATCTGCTCCCGGCTCCAGGAGGCGAAATTCTCTCTGGTAACCGCGTAGAACTCAACCTTTTCCGCTGCAGACTTGCCGTTCACCACCGGAGTGGCGGTGTAGATGTTCTTCCCCCAGAGGGTGCGCGAAGCCTCGACGCTAACGTGCACGCTCGCGGTCTGCCCGGCTTCGATGACGGTCGTGGCCGGAGTTATGGTCAGGAACGGACTCAGGTCCTTCCAGGCCAATCTGACTCTGCCGTCGGTCACATTGGCCACGGTCAGCTCGGTGCCGGCCGATTCGCCCTGCAGGAGATTGCCTATCTTGATATTGTTCTTTTTCAGGCCAATGCCCTCGTAATGAAGGGGATAAGTCTCGCTGAGCGGGAGTTTCACCTTATGCACGTCGCCTCTGATGTGGAGGACGAGCGGCTTCTTGACGCCTTCGAAGAAGACGTTCAGGGTCTTGTCGAAGGGATAAGGGCCGTCTTCGTTCGAATATGTGGCCTTGACGGTGCCTGTGGCCCCCGGAGCGATGGGCCCGGTGGTCCAGGAAACCTTCGTGCATCCGCAGGTCTTGGTGACGCTTTTGATGGTCTGCGGCTTCCCGGAGATGTTCTTCACGGTGAATGTGCAGTCCAGCGGTCCGTCGCTTACGGTCACGTCGCCCCAGTCGTGGACGGTCTTGTCCACGCTTACGATTCCGGCGAAGGGTGTGCCGGAAAAAAGTATTATGAGAGCGATTGATAATAAGTTTTTCATCTTTGCAAATTTACGACAAATTATTACTTTTGTAACTGCAAAACGAAATAAATAATTTTTACTATGGCTTACAAAATTCTAGAAGATGTATGTGTCGCTTGCGGAACATGCCAGGGAGAATGTCCTTCAGGAGCTATCCACGAAGGTGATGTTTACTCCATTGATCCGGACGTATGCATCGAGTGTGGAGCTTGTGCTGACGCTTGCCCTACAGGAGCTATCGTTCCAGGCGAGTAATCTTCGCTCTACATCAAAAGATAAAAGCGCGACCTTCACAGGGCGCGCTTTTTAGCATAATTCACCTTTTTGAGATTATCGCAATTAAAAATCATATCCCAGGCGGAGGCCGAAGCCGAGGCCGCCATCATCTTTATAGTACAGCATGTCTATCACAGCGACGAACTGTACGGAAATGCCCGATCTCTCACCAAGTCCGAATCTAACTCCGACA
>CAYMDZ010000052.1:0-6155 GCA_964389355.1 uncultured Muribaculaceae bacterium
TTAGTACTCAAGATTCTCAATCTTGCAATAGGAGTTCGATTCTCCTACCCAGTACGAAAGTCTGACACTTTGACAGTGCCGGACTTTTTTTATGCGCATACTGTCAGGGCAGAGGCTCCCCCTGATAGTCAGGCGGGGTTGGAACAGACAGTTTATTTGGAAAGATTTTTGTTGTAAATTTGAGGCGTGTAATAAACCGAACTTACAAAACCGAACTTTATGAAACAATTCGAATCTTTACGACAACTGTACGATCATTCCACTTCGGCGTATGCTTCGCTGAAGGCCAATATCACTTCCGACGGTACAGGAGGCTATACCTATAGAGAATTCAAAAGAAAATGCGACGGCCTGTCCGAGCTGCTCAGCAGCTACGGAGTCTCTTCCGGCGACAGGGTGGCCATCTATTCGGGCAGCACGCCGAACTGGTCCCTCGCCTTCTTCTCAGCCACCGCATTCGGAAGAGTGGCCGTACCGATTCTTCCGGACTTCTCCGAGAACGAAGTCACCAATGTCCTGACACATTCCGAGACCAAAGCCCTCTTCGTATCCGAAAGGCTTCTTCCGCGCGTAAGCGAGCAGTGCCGCCGGGCAGTTCACCTCATAATCGACATCACCACCCTGGAGCCCATCCTTGTGGACGGGCAGAGATTGGCAGAGCCGGTGAAGGGCACAGAGTCCGCCACCATCACCGAACCGGGCGCGGATTCATTGGCAGCGCTCATATATACTTCGGGCACTACGGGCAAGGCGAAAGGCGTAATGCTCTCGCACCGCAACTTCACAAGCAACATCTACGGTGCGTACCGCTTCTACGCCATCAATTCCAGTGACGTGTTCCTGTCCGTGCTGCCGTTGGCACACACATACGAGCTCTCGATAGGGCTTCTGTATCCGTTCTCGGCAGGTGCCTGCGTGGCCTATATGGCCAAGAAACCTACCCCAAGCGCGCTCAAGGAGGCGATGCCGGTGGTGCGGCCGACCGTAATGCTCACCGTGCCGCTCATCATAGAGAAAATCTACAAGGGCGTGGTGATCCCAAAAGTCAAGAAAAGCAAGACACTGTCGTGGATGAGCCGCCATATGAGCAAGACATTCAGCAGGATGGCCTGCAAGGAGATAAAGCGTTACTTCGGAGGACGTCTCAAATTCTTCGGGATAGGCGGAGCGCCGCTCAACCGCGATGTGGAGGAGTTCCTGTACAAGGGCCGCTTCCCTTATTATATAGGTTACGGCCTTACGGAATGCGCGCCTATGCTGGCGGGGTGCAACTTCAGGAACACCCGTCCGGGATGCATAGGATTCCCGTTCCACGACATGGATCTCAAGCTGTACGACGTAAATCCGCAGACCGGGGAAGGTGAGATAGTGGCCAAGGGGCCCAACGTGATGATGGGCTACTACAAGGACCCGGAGCGCACGAAGGAGGCCTTTACCGAGGACGGATGGTTCAGAACCAACGACCTGGCCGTCGTGGACAAGAAGGGCCGGTACATGATCAAGGGGCGTCTCAACAATATGATTCTGGGGGCGTCGGGAGAGAACATCTACCCTGAAGAGATAGAAAAGGTCATCAAGGACGAGGAAGGAGTGGCCGAGGCCATCGTGATCCAGAGGAACAAGACCCTCATCGCGCTCATCGAGCTGAGCGACGGCATCGTCAAGGACATCACCGAGTTCAAGAACAACCTTCTGGCCAAGGTAAACTCCAAAGTGTCAAGCAGTTCCAAGATAGGCGAAGTGCAGGTGATGAAGGAGCCGTTCATCAAGACCGCCACGCAGAAGATACGCCGTTTCCTGTACAAGGACTCGGCTCCTACCATGGAGGAGGACAGCAAGAAGAATGAAAACGGAAAAGACTAACGTAGCCAGACTTCTGGATGCGGCGGGGATAAGCTATTCCCTTATCCCCTATGAATTCTCGGAAGACGACCTCAGCGCGCAGCATGTGGCCGCAGAACTCGGTGAGGACATCGCACAGGTATTCAAGACCCTGGTTCTCAAGGGAGACCGGACCGGGGAGTTCGTGTGCGTGATCCCGGGAGACATGGAGGTGGACCTGAAGGTGGCGGCGAAGATTTCCGGGAACAAAAACTGCGAGATGCTGCACATGAAGGACCTTCTGCCAACGACCGGCTACATCCGGGGCGGGTGCAGTCCGATAGGAATGAAGAAGCCCTTCCCCACCTACATCTACGAATCCGCCCTGCTCTATGACTACATCTACATAAGCGCAGGAAAAAGAGGCCTGCAGGTTAAAATCAACCCGCAGGACCTCATAAATTACGTCGGGATGGGTATCTACCCGCTTTAAGGATTATTCCACGTAGAGCATCAGACCCTTCAGATACTCCCCTTCCGGATGGAAGATGTTCACGGAGTGGTCTGCCGGCTGGTTCAGCCTGTCTATGATGCGCACCTTTCTGCCACACTGGGCCGCCGCGCTGAACACAGCCAGGGCGAAAGCCTCCTTGTCCACCACCTGCGAGCAGGAGAAGGTGAATATGATGCCGCCCGGAGCGATCTTCGAAATGGCCATAGCATTGAGCCTCTGATAGGCTCTGAGCGCATTTTTGAGCGCGCCGCGGTGCTTGGCGAATGCTGGCGGATCGACTATCATAAGATCGAATTTGCCTTCCGGCACCTTCGAGAGAAATTCTATCGCGTCAGCCGTATGGGAGATATGGTTCGTGAATCCGTTGAGCGCCACGTTCCTGTCCACCAGCGCCATGGCCCTGGCGGATGAGTCCACGCTCTCCACGCTCTGCGCACCTCCGTTAAGTGCATATACGGAAAAACCGCCCGTATAGCAGAACAGGTTGAGGACATTCTTCCCGCGGGCGTATCTGCCCACAAGTGCGCGGTTCTCCCTCTGATCCAGGAAGAATCCGGTTTTCTGACCCTCGTCCCAGTTGACCCAGAACCTGTTTCCGTTCTCGAGAACGACAGCCTCGTTGCCCTCGAACCCTTCGGCCCTGTACAGATAACCATCCACCAGGTCAAGCCCGGCCTTGAACGGCGCCGTACCGGAACTCTTGTCATACACGGCCTTGAGAGACTCGCCGTAAACCTTCTGAAGCGCGGCGCAGATCTGCTTCTTCGCGCGGAACATCCCCACGCTGTGAGCCTGAAGCACGCATACGCCGTCGTAATAGTCTATGATAAGGCCAGGCAGACTGTCCCCCTCGCCGTGCACGAGACGGTAGCAGTTCGTAGATGGATTGTCAGTCAGAAGAAAAGCCTTTCTGGCGTCGTACGCGCTCTGAAGGGCCTCCTCCCAGAAATTTCCGGAGAGGGTCTCGGAAGTGAAGGAAAGCATACGCACGGAGATGGAGCCTATCTGCCAATGTCCGCAGCCGAGCAGACTGCCGTCGCCGGACCACACGGACACCACATCTCCTTCCCGGATCTCCCCCACGCTCTGCGCTATGGCTCCCGAGAACACCCAGGGATGGAAGCGCAGGATGGACTCTTCCCTACCTTTCTTTAATATTACCTTGCTCATCGAATTCCAATGGATTTTTAGGCGCGTCGGAGAGTTTGAGATACATTTCCCTGCATACCCACGCGTCCGTGGCCGCATAATCCTGCTGGGCCTTGGTCAGAGCGTCATTCTCCCAGTTGGAGAGCTGCTGGCTCTTCGATATTCTGAATCCCAGAATGATGGCCGTCATCTTCTTCACGCTCTTGTCCTTGATGCCCCATTCCCAGACTATCTTCTGAAGGTCCACGAAGCCCGCAGCCTTGAACGGCTGGAGACGCTGAAGACTGCGCACATCGTCATTGGACGCGGCCCCCACCTTGAGGATCTTCGGATTGGCCAATATGGAACAGAGGCTCTTGCGAAGCCCCATCCTGTTAAGACGGAAAAGGTAAGCCTTCTCGGGGCCGGACAGCTGAAGCAGCGCCACATCGTGATGATAGTGATGCGCCTCGAACGAAGGTCTGGTCTCGGTGTCGAACCCTAGCACCTTCTGCCTGCTCAGATATGCCAATGCCCTGGTATAGTGAAGCCCCGGATGGTCGATTACCTCGATGTGCCCGGGAAATGACTTCAGCGGAAGCTGTTCCAGTTCCTTGGGGTCTATGCTTATGCTGAATTTAATGTCGGTCATTCCTGATTATTTGCGGAGCAAAGGTAGTAAAAAAATGAAGTTTTTGACAACATAAAGTATACCTGCGAGCAGCACGGCCAGCGTCCAGGACGTCCCCACGAACAGGACACCTGCCAATATCACCGCGCAGTCGACAAGATATGCGATCCGCTTGATCTTCAGATCGTGCGGCTGCCCCTTGGAAAACTTCATCGAGAACATTGGCACCTCGCACACCATCAGAGCCACGAGCACGAGGCTCACCGCCGGCAGGAACCACCACCAGTCGCACAGCCCTCCGACAATCGAATTCGGCACGGCATCGGCAAAGCAGCACAGCGAAGCCGCGATCATCGCGGCCACCGGCACCGCAAGCCCGAGGAAAGACTCCTTCTGCCTGTCGTCCACGTTGAACTTGGCCAGTCTGTGCGCAGCCCCGAGGCAGAAAATCAGCGGCAGGAAGGCGAGCGCATCCGCAGAGGTCCACACATACGCGCGCATGTTGTCGTACATCATCACGGACGGCAGCACGCCGAAGCTGACCATATCGCAGAGGCTGTCCAGCTCCTTCCCCTTCGGACTGTAGGCGCCGAGCGCACGGGCCGCCAGACCGTCACAGAAATCGAACACCGCAGCAGCGAGCATCATGCAGAAAGCCAGGTCCGGATGCCCCTGAAACGCAAAAACCACACCCACGATGCCGCAGGCAAGGTTGAGTGTGGTTATGCAGTTGGGTATATGCTTGATAAACGACATTACTTAGAGAGTACGTTAGGATGCTTCTCCACAAAATCCTTAGGAAGGGCGCTCTTGTGGATGCAGATATCGAGGGTCTGGCTCTTCACGAAAGCCTCGCTTGCGTACCAGATGCCCTTGTATTTGCCGGCCTCGCCCCAGGAGTTCTTCACGAGGTAGTATTTTCCGCCCCACTGGTCTTTGGCCACGCCGTAAATCTGCATTCCGTGGTCGTCGGTGATGGTCTTGTTAAGGAATCCCTCCTGACGGGTCTCCTGTGTAGGCACGAGCTCCACGATAGGATTGGTCTTGAGTTTGGCGTTCTTCTTCGCGCTGCTCCTGGCCTGCTTCTCCTCGGCCTTGCCGACCCAGTGCTCCTGGTCTGAGCCTGCGGTGGATTTGGCATTCACATCCACGAGGATGGCGAGTCCGTCACGGGTGAAGCCCGGCTCGCTCACGTCGCTGCCCCAGGAGATGGTGTATCCGTTCTCGAGCGCATAGTCGAGGATGGACATCATCTCGTCGATCGGCACGTTGTAGAACTCATCCCAGCGCCAGTTGTCGGCGACTTCGAACGGAAAGGAGGTGTAGAAAGGATGGTGGGTGAACGAAGTGAGGGTCACGTAGTCGTCAGGATTGAAGTTCAGCGCGTCGCGGTAAGACTCAGGGGTGTACTCCACTCCATCCACGGTGAATTTCTCCGGATATTTGCCGAAATACTCGTTCAGAACTGCCTGGTAGCCTCTCTTCCAAGCGGTGGTAAGAGTCCTGTTCGGATTCTTTACGACAGCCTCCACATAGGCGAGAAGAACTGCGTCAAGCTCGCTCTGTGCAGGAAGTTCAGTTCCGTAGTTCATGCCTGTCATCTCAGCCTGAGGCACGAGTCCGTAAAGACGGATGACGTCGAGCACGTCCTCGCCCTGCGAGCCTGCGGAGAAGGTAAGGTTACCGTCGAGCATGATGTATTTGTCGGCCCTGTCGGAATATGAATGGCTGACGACGAAGAACTCCGAGAAATCAGGATATTTCTCGGGATCGGTTATGTTGTTGATCCTTATGACTTCACTTTCCACGAAACCTATGGCTGAGAATGCCCAGCAGGTTCCGCTCCTGTACTGGTTCTTTACAGGGGTGATGGGGTTCTCGATTACGGTGGTGAATTCATACTCAGGGAAATCCACCTTGGCCTTCTGGGCGCTGAGAGCGAGCCCGAAGGCACACAATGCTGCTGCAGTTGCTAAAACTTTCTTCATATCTTGAGTGTTTACAATTTCATCAAACTTTCAAATTTACGAAAAATTTCCTTACTTTTGAAAATTTTTAAAA
>CAYMDZ010000053.1:0-6073 GCA_964389355.1 uncultured Muribaculaceae bacterium
GACACAGCCGTTCAAGGGCAAGGTGACCAAGCTTCTCTCAGGTCCGCTCGGCGGAGACCAGCAGATAGGAGCGCTTATAGCGGAGCGCAAGATAGAGATGCTTATCTTCTTCTGTGACAATCTTATAGTTCAGGGACATCAGAACGACGTGTCCGCACTCTCGCGCCTGGCCGCACTCTACAATATCGCCTTCGCGATGAACCGTACCACGGCCGATATGCTTCTGACTTCATCTCTTCTCTCCGACGAAGACTACGAGATCGTCCTTCCGGACTGCATCGACGGCTACGCCCACAGAAAGTTGTAGGTTGAAATGCATTTTCGAACTTGACAAACCCGCTCATTTTAATTAAATTTGCGCCCAAATCCGAAAAGAAAAATAAATGGACACATCGACTGTAATCTCAGCCATTCTAACCCTCCTGGCCGGCATAGGAATCTTCCTCATCGCGTGTCAGATGATGAGCGCCAATCTCGAATCGGCAAGTTCCAAGAAACTGAAAAAGCTCTTTGAGAAGGCTTCCAGAAGCAAAATGCTCGGCGTGGGCATAGGAACGATAGGCACAGCGGCCATACAGAGTTCCGGAGCCACCACGGTGATGACGATAGGTTTTGTGAACGCCGGAATCATCTCCCTCTCGCAGGCAGCCACCATCATCTACGGAGCCAATATCGGAACTACGGTCACGGCTCAGATCGTGGCTTTGGGTATGTTCGGAGGGAATGCAGTCTCCACCACGGTCATCTTTTCGGCATTCGCCGGCTTCGGCGCGTTCATTTCCCTGTTCGCCAAGTCCAACAAATGGAGGAACATAGGCGGCATCCTGACCGGATTCGGTATGCTCTTCGTCGGATTGGCCCTGATGAGCAGCTCAATGGAGAATTTCGCGGCGCTGGACGGAGTCAAGAACTTCCTGGCAAGCGTCAGCAACCCTATCCTCCTGGTCATTGTCGGAGCGGTCCTTACGGCCATAATCCAGAGTTCGTCGGTGATGACTTCCATCGCGCTCGCTATGGTGGTGACCGGCCTCATCGGCCTGGATCAGGGCATATTCCTCACTATGGGTTCGAATATAGGCTCCTGCGTGGTGGCCATCATCGCAGGTCTGACCAGCGGCCGCAATGCCAAGCGCACCGCCCTTATCCACCTGCTGTTCAACTGTTCGGGCGTGATCATCTTCCTGACCGCATACTACATAATGACTCTGGTCAGCGGCGGCTCCTACAGCTTCGCCACCCTCTTCGAGGCGCTCTTCCCGGGCGTTCCGCAGACTCAGCTCGCTATGTTCCACACCTTCTTCAATGTGGCTACGGTCTGCATCATACTGCCTATGAACAACCTTATGGTCAAGCTTGTATGCAAACTCATACCTGACAGCGTGGACATTCACGACAAGAGCGAATGCAAACTCAAATATGTGGACGAGAATATGCTCAGCACTCCGCCGCTTGCCGTAAACCAGACCAAGAAGGAGATCATCTGGATGTCCGAGCTCGCGATGGAGAACTTCGACCGTTCGCTGAACATTATCACCACGATGGACTTCAGGGAGCGCGAGCTGTTCGACAAGGTGGAAGACGAGATCAACTTCATAAACAGGGCCCTGGTGGACTTCGTGGTCAAGCTGTCCGACAAGACCGGACTCAACGAGCACGACCACATCTACCTGTCCACCACCTTCCGTTCGATCCGCGACATAGAGCGAATCGGTGACTACGCCGAGAACATCGTGGAATACGCCGACGACCTCCGTCAGACCGGAGATACCTTCTCCGAGGACGCGCTCAACGAGATCGCGCAGCTCAAGGTGCTGGTACACAACCTTTACGACAAGGCCATCGCCGCATACCGAACTGAGGACCTTACCGTAATGGCCGAGGCCAATGTGATCGAGGAGCAGATAGACGACTTCACGAAGATGATGGAAGACAACCACATCTCACGTCTGAGCGCCGGTGTCTGCACTCCTAACGTGGGCGCCCATTACCTGGAACTGTCTTCAAATACGGAACGAATTGCCGACCATCTCATCAACGTGGCCAAATCGATACGGAGCCTGAACTAGAAAATTCAATGAATTCAAGAAAAAACATCGCCGGTTACGTCGCCGGTATCGTGGCCGGTGTTTCTTACGGATTCAATCCCCTGTTCGCCAAACAGTTGCTCATAGACCAGGTACCGGTCTACACCATGCTTTTCTACCGTTACATCATCGCCGCCGCGGTGATGCTTCTGTGGATGGTCATCAAGCACGAATCCTTCAGGATAGAAAAGGGTCAGATAGGCCTGGTGACCTTTCTGGGCATCATTTTCGCCTGCAGCAGCATAGGGCTTTTCGAGGCCTACAACTTCATCCCCGCCGGCCTGGCCACGACCATAGTTTACCTCTATCCGGTATTCACGGCTCTGGCTATGATTTTCCTTCACCAGACTCCGTCCCTGCGCACCTGGATAAGCATTATCGCCACCCTGGCGGGCGTGGTCCTGATCTGTCTTCCTACGGGAGGGATGACGGTAAAGATAACGGGAGTGCTGCTTGCCGTCTCATCCGCCCTCTGCTATTCGGTCTATCTGGTCATAGTCAACCACAGCCGCAGGCTCAGAACTCTTTCCGCGCATAACCTCACCCTTTAAGGACTGGTAGCCGGTGCAGTTCTGTTCTTCATCATAACCGTCTTTCGGGGAGAGCCCGTCGTGGGAGCCATCAGTGGCGCCGCGCAGTGGCGCTGCATAATCGGGCTGTCCATCATCCCTACCACCATCTCCATGCTTTCGCTGGCCCTCTCGACACGCATCATCGGCCCTACCAAGACGGCCGTGCTGGGCGTGTTCGAGCCGATCACGGCCATAATGATTGGCCTTGCGGTGTTCGGGGAAACCCTTACCGCGAGCATCGTGGCAGGTGTGGCGATATGCATAGCCGCCATCACCTTTATGGTGACGGACAAGAACTGATTCCCGGGTTGACTCCCCTATTCCAGAGTCGAAGGATCTATAAGATTGTTGAGCATCGCATAGACGGTAAGGCCGGCCACGGTCTTGATGCCCGTCTTGCGCGTGATGTTCTTACGGTGGGTCATCACCGTATAGACCGAGATGTTGTATTCGTCAGCTATCTCCTTGTTCAGCTTGCCCTTGGCCACGCTCACCAGAATCTCCTTCTCGCGGGTGGACAGCTCGCCGCCTTCGCTGCGCGATGAATCCAGATCCACGTCGAGAGCCTTGCGGCATTTGCTGATGATTACGGTAGGAAGGTCGTAGAGGCTGAAAACCGCATCGAACTGGCGCCAGAAGTCCTCCTCCAGAAGAGAGGTCTGAACGGCTATGACTGGCACGCCCAGGGCCTCGCATACGGAGTTGTGGACATTGGCCCGGGTGCCATAGTCTATTACGCACGGGTCGATGATGACCAGGTCGAACCCCGAACTGCGAAGGGACTCCGGATTCCGCGGCAATTCCGTGAGGATGCTGCCGACCCTGAATTCACTGTGCTCGAGGAATACCCTTTCCAGGCCTTTGGAGACAATCTGCGAAGGGCTGATTATGAGAACGTTCCTGTTTTTCATCCTCTCGCCTCCATCCGTGCCACAATAGGAATCAGGACATTGTCTTCTATGAGAGTGTGTCTGGTAAGGTCCTTCTCCAGGTGATAGATCTGATGCAGCACCTCGTAGCGCAGAACCTGGTCGCAGGATTCCGGAAGGTACTTCATCACTATGTTCTTAAGGTCGCAGAGCTTCTCCTCGATGTTGCCGTGATTCTCTTCGAAGGTCTCTATGGAATAGCCCTCCTGACGGTTCCCCCCGAGCAGCGCCTTCACGTAAGGCAGCACGGTATTCTCCTCATAGTCAAAGTGATTCTTCACCTCGGTCTGGTAGCCGTCGAAGAACTTCTCGACCAGCTTCTTCTGCGCCTCGGGACAGTTCTCCAGCATCTTCGTTATGAGCGATTCGAGATCACGCAGCGAAGTGTTCGTATAGTCCAGATGCGAATTGTGAAGATATTTCATTATGTCGCGCACGTCCGCCCGGTCCAGCAGGGCCTGGGACGGCACGTAGCCTTCGAAATTGTACACGTTGCAGATGAGAAAAAAGGCCTCTGTGTTCACGCCGTGAAGCTTGCAGGCCTCGTCTATGGTGTGCTCCCCGAACCCGAGGCTCACCTCCAGACGGGACAGAACCGCCAGCAGATTGTGATTGATATCTATCAGATCTGCCAATTTCATATTAGGACTGATTACCATAACCATAATTCTAAACTCCGCAAATATATGAAAAACTGCTTATCTTTGCGAGAAAAATCACGGTTACAATATGATAAAGATAGCCTGCGTGGGAGACAGCATAACCTGGGGATTCACCATCCTCAGCCGATCCAAATACAGTTATCCCGCTGTTCTTCAGCGACTTTGCGGAGATGCGGCCAAGGTGGAGAATTTCGGACTTAACGATGCCACGGCGCGTCTGGAAAGCGATCGTCCCTATGCCCGCAGAATCACGTTCAAAAGAGCGGTCGACTTCCGTCCGGATGTGGTTCTGATGATGCTGGGGTCGAACGACTCGAAGAAGATCAACTGGCAGGAGGACAAGTTCCGCGAGGGCTACAATTACATATTGAACACCTTCCTGAATATGGGGGCCAGGGCGTTCCTGCTGCTGCCTCCGGTCGTGCTCAACCGCATAGAGATCAGGGACGGTCTGCAGATTAGCCGTCTGGAGCCGGGATTTCTGGCGCTGGACGAGGACACGCTCAGCACCGGGGTCATACCTGCCATCAGGGACATAGCTTCTGCCAATGCCCTCCCGGTGATCGACCTTCACAGCGTGGTGACGGACATTTCGCTTTTCAATGACGGCATCCACCCGAACCGGGCCGGTGCGGCGCTGATGGCCCAGACGGTTTATGACCAGATCAAGGATGCAGTTCTGTAAGGTACGGCTTCGGAACTGCGGGGCGCGGTTTTGCGCGTTCGTGGCGGCATGGGTGCTCGTACTGAGCTTTGGCGGATGCCAAGGTCACGGGCTTCGCAACGGCGATCTGCTGTTCTTCGCGCCTGTCGCAGAATCTGGAGATATGGACAGCGCCATTCAGGACGCCACGGGACAGGGATACATTCACGTGGGGATAGTGGAAGCGGATTCCGACGGCGCGCTGTGGATCATCGAGGCTACTCCGCGTCTGGGAGTGCACAGAAGCCGCATTGACAGCAGCTGGTTCGCAGCGCAGAAGGCTGACGGATACCGCGTGGACGCGAAACGGCTCAAGGGCTGCAGAACTCTGAACGAAAGCGTTCTGCGGGCGAAGGTCCTCATCGGGAAGCCATACGATTTCACGTTTCTTCCGGGGTGCGAGGCGATCTACTGCAGCGAACTGGTCTATGAGTCTTACCTGAATGCAGACGGATCGCACATCTTCAGCGCGGCACCGATGAATTTTCTTTCGGAAGACGGCAGTTTGAATCAGTATTGGACCGACCTATTCAACGGCCTCGGAATGTCAGTCCCTCAGGGCCTTCCCGGCACCAATCCGCAGGATATGTCCCGCGACCAGGCGCTCCGGGATGTAAGGTTCTGAACTGCGCAGTTTTGACTTAGCGGTGCGAGGTCAGCGTCAAGCCAAGCCAGGCGAAAAGCACGCAGACGACGACACTTCCTATCATATACATCAGTGCAGATCCGATACGGCCGCTTTGAATAAGCCCTACGGACTGTACCGAATAAGTCGAGAAGGTGGTGAATGCCCCGCACGCGCCCATCGCCCCGCCGAGGGCAACCAACAGAAATCTATGCATAACGGTGCGAAGATACGATGTATTTTCCTGACAATACAACCTGCTATGCCAAAAAATATTAAATCGATAGACACGCCAATCGGCCTCACACTGCATTCTATGGCACTTTTGCGTGTCTACCCTCGCATTATTTAGAGGGGGTGAGCACAGCAAATGCCACTACAACGCACTCCAGGCCACATCACCGTGTCTGTCGATTTGCTGTTTATGGCTGCCAGGACAGAGACTTTTCTGCGCTGTCGCTTCGCGACCCTGTACGGGCAAACGCTTCGAAAAGCCTC
>CAYMDZ010000054.1:0-5931 GCA_964389355.1 uncultured Muribaculaceae bacterium
GTTCTTCACCACGATACCCAGAAGAATGATGATACCGATGATGGCCATCACACCAAGGGCCGTATGTGTAAGAGTCAAACCCCAGATAACGCCCACAAGCGCGAACGGCAGCGAGAACATTATCACGAACGGCGACATGAACGACTCGAACTGGGACGCCATCACCATATATACCAGGATGATCATAAGCACGATGAGCACGATCATATCCCCGAACATATCCTGCTGATCCTCATAGTCACCGGCGATGACCGTGGTGACATCGGTCGGGATGTCAGTCTGGTCTATGGCCTGCTGTGCATAAGCCACGGCGTCTGACAGGGCGGCTCCGTGAGCCACGATGCCGTTAAGGGAAATGTACCTCTCCCTGTCCTTCCTCTCGATGGTCGGAGGAACGGTGGTCTCTATGATCTTGCCAAGTTCCTTCATCCTTACCTGCTTGCCGGCGGCATTGGTGACCGTGATGTTCTCCAGGTCCTCGATGCTCGTTCTGAATTCAGGGGCGTAGCGCACGCGGATATTGTACTCCTCGCCGTCCTCCCTGTAATATGATGCCACGGTACCTGACACGGCTGCGCTGAACGCGGCACCTGCGGTAGTGGAAGTAAGTCCGTTGAGGGCCAATTTCGTACGGTCGAAATCCATCTGATATTCAGGAGTATACTCGTCGCGGGACAATGTGGCCTGCGAATAGTACGGACTTTCGAGCAGCTTGGCCTGAAGCTCGCGCGCCACCTTGTCGGTCTTCTCGAAATCGTAGCCGTAAACCTCGACCTTGATGGATGTCGCGCCGCCCATCATTCCGCCGCCTTCGGTGACGATGCCCTTTCTTATCTGAGGGTATTTGCGAAGAATGCCGCGGATCTGGTCGCAGATCTCAGAAGTGCCGCGCTTGCGCTCGCTGACAGAGCCCAGGTCCATATTCATCGAGATGACCTGGGTACCGTTGTCCTGCATACTTGCGAAGGCATTGTCGGAATCGGCCTGTCCGAAGGTGTAGTTGAGCACCTTGACTTCAGGAACTGCGTCCGTGATGTCCCTGGCAATGGCGGCTGACACCTCGGCCGTTACGGCCTGGGCGGTACCTACAGGAAGATTGATCTCAACGCTTACGCGTCCGTCATCGCTGGAAGGGAAATACTCCGTCTTGACCTTGGGTCCCAGAATGAAGAGCGTTGCGAAGAATATCACGGCCGCACTGGTGACAACCACGGTTCTGTGGGATGTCGCCCATTTGATGATCTTCGAATAACCTATTGAAATCCTGGTGAGGAAGTTGTCGATAGGGGTGAAGAACTTCACGTGAAGCTTGCTCTTGCTCTTGCCGCTCCTCAGAATCCTTGAACAGAGCATTGGCACCAGGGTAAGAGCCGCCGTCGTGGACACTATCATAATGATGCTGACGATCCATCCGAGCTGCTTGAACATAATTCCCGTCATACCGTTGATCATGGTAAGAGGCAGGAACACGCAGAGCATCGTAAGGGTGGAGGCGACTACGGAGATGGCCACCTCGGAAGTCGCAAGCACAGCGGCCTCCTTAGGCTTCTCGCCCTTCTCCAGATGGGTCGATATGTTCTCCAGAACCACTATGGCGTCATCCACCACCATACCTATCGCTATGGACAGCGCGGACATCGATATGATGTTCAGGGTGTTGCCTGTAGCGTACAGATATACCAGCGAAGCCAGCAGGGCTATAGGGATGGACAGCACGATGATGAACGTCGCCCTCCATCTTCCCAGGAAGAGGAACACCACGAGCATAACCACCAGGAACGTGATGATGATCGTGTCCCTGAGGGTGTGGATGGTGTTGATGATATTGGTTGAAGAGTCGACGACCGTCGTGATCTTGATGTCGGACGGCAGGGTCTTCTCTATCTTTGTCAACTGCTTCTTTACATTGCGGATGACGTTTACGGTGTTGGCACCGTTCTGCTTCTGAATGATGATACGGGCACTGCGCTCGCCGTTGGTGTAGGACTCCTGCTCGCGCTCCTTGGCACCGTCCAGAATGGTGGCGACATCGCGGAGATAGACGACCTTGTTGCCGGAAGTGGCGACCACCACGTCCTCGATCTCAGCAGGGTCGTCGAACTCCTTCTCCACACGAAGGGTGTAGGTCTCGGAGCCGATGTCGACGTTGCCGGAAGGGAGGTTCTTGTTCTCCGATGCGATGGTGGAGGCGATGGACGAAACGGTAAGTCCGTAAGCCTGAAGCTTCTGCGGGTCGCAGTACACGTGAATCTCACGGGTCGGCGCACCGGCTACGGATACCGTACCCACACCTGACACGCGGGCCAGCGGAGTCGCCACCTTGTCGTCGAGGATCTTGTCCAGACCGGCCAATGACTCGTCGGCTGTGGCGGAAAGTATAAGGATAGGCATATCGTCCGCACTGAACTTGAAGATCATAGGCACGGACGCCCCGTCAGGCAGGGACGAGTTCACCATATCCAGTTTGTCGCGCACATCGTTCGTGGCGACTTCTATATCTGTACCGTACTCAAATTCGAGCGTAAGAATGGACACGTTCTCCTTTGATGAGGAAGTAAGCTCCTTAAGGTTGGCTACACCGTTGAGGGAGTTCTCAAGAACCTTCGTAAGGTTCGTCTCTATATCCTGTGCACTGGCTCCCTGGTAGGAAGACATCACCATAATCGTGTTCGAATCGAAATCCGGGAACTGCGATATGGACGTTTTCGAGAGGGAATACAGTCCGAAGATGGCGAAGGCCACGAATATCAGGGCCGTCGTCACAGGTTTGTTGACTGCTGAACGATATATGCTCATTATTTGATGACTTCTACTTTGATTCCACTTCTAAGTGAGCTCTGGCCGCTGACCACCACGGTCTCGCCTTCGTTCACGCCGCTTGTGATGATATACTTGTCACCGATATGACGGCCAATCTCCACGATGCGAAGATCCACGGTATTGTCACCGTTAAGGACATAAACCGTCCTCACGCCGGACCCCTGCTGCTTCTGGATGGCTGAATCAGGGACGATGACGGCACTGATCTTGCCGAAGATCACGCGGGCATTAGAATACATTCCCGGACGGAGTTCATACTTCGGGTTCGAGATGCTGACCTCAGCCGTTACCGTATGGGTGGTGGCGTCGATGGTTGGGTAAACCCTGCTGACCTCGCCGACATAAGTCTTGCCGGAAAGGGCCTCCGGAGTGAATTCCACCTTCACGCCCTTCTTGAGAAGGCTGTAGTCTTTCTCGGACACGGACACGAGCGCCTTCATAGGGTTGATCTGCTGAACGACATACAGAGGTGAAGACATCGCGTACATATCGCCCTGGTCGTAGTTTCTGGCTGTCACCACGCC
This sequence comes from uncultured Muribaculaceae bacterium, assembly GCA_964389355.1. Lineage (GTDB taxonomy): Bacteria > Bacteroidota > Bacteroidia > Bacteroidales > UBA932 > Cryptobacteroides. The sequence continues at coordinate 3,345 of CAYMDZ010000054.1, forward strand.
GTCCAGAGGGCTCTCGAGAACGGTGTTGGTGAGAAGGTTCTCGTAAGTGGTGTTGGCCACCTTGTACTGGAGCTCGACAGACTCGAAGTCCGACTTGCTCACACCGCCCTTTTCGTAGAGGGCCTTGCTGCGTTCATATTCACTCTTGAGGTTATTGAGCTGAAGCTCAGCCTGTTCGAGCTGCGCCTTGTCCATCTGCGCGAGCACCTGGCCCTTCTTCACGAAGTCGCCCACCTCGGCGTTGATCTTGACGATACGCGCGTTGCTCTGAGGTGCTATGTTGTTCACGGCATAAGCCTGGAGAGTCACGGAATAGTTCTGATCGTTGTCCACCACCTCTTTCTGAGCGGTAACCACCTTGACCGTAGGAACCTGATCAGCCACAGCGGAAGTTGACGCGCTCTGCTGTTTCTTGCCGGCGCAGGAACATACTGCCAGCGCCATAAAACCCATTGAAACTAATTTTGTATTCATCTTATTGCTTGTTTTCTTCTGTATTGTTCACGTCCAGGCCCAAAGTCTGCTCCAGACTGGTCTTGGCGGTAAGGTAATTGTAAATGGACTGCGCCGTGGTCATCTTGGCCTGCACGAGGGCAAGCTGGGCGTCATTAAGGTCGGTAAGCGTGCTGCTTCCCACCTCGTAGGACTGCTGGGTGATGTCGTAGGCCTTCTGGGCAGACTCGAGCGCCTTGTCAGCAGCGTCGAAGCTGTGAAGGGCGGATTCCATCGAATTGACGTTCTGACGGATGGAGATCTTGATCTGGCGTTCGCTCTCGGTGCGCTGGAGGTCAAGCTCGTCGGCCTGCACCTGCGCAGCCTTGATGTTGTAATGGTATTTGCCGCCCGAGAAGATCGGAACGCTGAGCGTCAGGCCCACATAGGAATACGGGGTCCACTGGTATGTATCGAACTTGAAGTCATTGGCCATCGCGCTGTAGTTGTATGAGAACATGAGCGAAAGGGTCGGAAGGGTCGAGTACTTCTGCATCCGCACGGTCGCCGCGAGCTGCTCAGCCTGGATTGCCAATTGGCGCAGGCTTGAGTTCCCGTCGAGGCTCAGCTCGGCTTCAGTGTAGAGGGTGGTCATATCGTCAGAATAGTCGTACAGCTCCCCTGCCACGTCGATGTCCTCGTCGAGATCCACACCCATCACGGCCTTGAGCTGCCAGAGAGCGAGCGTCACGGAATTCTCGGAGTCGTACATATTAGGGACGGCATTGGCCAATGTGGTAGCGGAACGGGCCAGATCGAGATCCGAAGCCTTCTGGGCCTCGTACTTGAGCTTGGTCTTCTCGTAATTTGCCAATGCATTATCGTACACGTCCCTGTAAACGGCGTATGACTCCTTCGCGAGGAGCACTGCGTAGAACGCGTTCTTGACCTGACTTACCATCTCGAGCCTGCTGCTGCGGGCCTTCTCCACCGCCAGTTCGACATCCTGTCCGGAGATGTGAAGGCTCTGCCAAAGCTGGGCGTTTATCAATGGCATCGCTGCGGAAACGCCGGCTGAGAAGGTGTTCCACCTTCCGACTTCCAGTCCGCCGCCGCTGGTGCTGTCACCAGTCGATTCGGACGATGTGTCACCGGACGTGCTGCCGCCTGTCATGGACGACATGTCGAAGTCCATATACATCACCTGCTTTTCAATGGTCCTCTGAAATGATGCGGATCCGTCGATCTGAGGGAAGAGAGAAGCGTAAGTGCCGCGCTTCGCGTATTCGCTTCTTTCGATTTCCTTGTCGGCCACCTTGACTGAAACATTTTCGCTGAGCGCGATCTCAAGGGCCTGGTCCAAAGTTATGAACGTCTGGGCAAGGAAAAACAAACAACTAACTAATACTGTCATATTCTTACAAATGTTCGTGCGCGCATTGCGCAAATTCCGTACCACCATAACGACCCCCCGACGGCCTCTGGAGGCCTCCCTGTCATATTTGTGCCGTTATATGACTGTAGAAGCGAACATTTTCGTATATTTGGGAATGATAAAAATTCTTCGTTCTTCCATTCTGGCAGGAATTGCCATCGGATTCGCGGGCTTCGGATTTCTCGCCTGCGGCCGCCAGCCTGTTTACGGGAGCCTCGCGGGCGCCATAATCTTCTGCTTCGGCCTTCTTACCGTGGTGGAGTACAAGCTGAAACTTTTCACCGGCACGGCCGGATTCATCAGGAAAGGTGAAATCGGGGATCTGCTTCTGATTCTGCTGGGGAACATCATAGGCACGCTGCTGGTGTCGCTGCTGAGCCGGGTCAGTCCGCTTGGCATAGTGGAAGGCGCGGAAAAGCTGCTCGCCGCACGGCTCGCTACCGGAGCGCTGAAATGCGGGGCGCTGGCCATCGGGTGCGGATTCATGATGACCACCGCGGTGACATTTGCCCGTCAGGGACGGTTCCTTCCGCTGCTTTTCGCCGTACCGCTGTTCATCGTGTGCGGATTCCCGCACTGCATCGCTGACGCATTCTACTACCTCAGCGCCCCGTGGAGCTTCCTGGGAGCGCACTTCTGGCAGATTCTCGCCCTCTACGTCTGCATCGTCCTCGGGAACGCCCTCGGCTGCAACCTCTACCGCCTGATCGCCAGAGAATA
>CAYMDZ010000055.1:0-5920 GCA_964389355.1 uncultured Muribaculaceae bacterium
ATGGACAAGAACACCGCCGCCATCATCGACTTTCTCAAGAAGGGCGGCATCAAAGACGAAGAGATCTCCATCAGCGTGCCGACCATCTCCGACAAGCTGGCCAGCGAGTGGAACTCCGACCGCAAGGTCCGCTACATAGGCAAATGCTGCCTTACCGTCTGCACAGACAATGTGGACGCCGTGATTGAACTCAACTCGCGCGTGACCGAACTGCTCAAGAAGGGCATCGTGCTGGGATCCGGCGACTACGGGGACAACTGCTCGGCCACCTACTCCTTCGAAGGGCTTAACGGCATCAAGCCGGAGATGATACACGATGCCACTGCCAATGCCCGCCTGGCGGCGGAACAGTTCGCATCCGACTCCGGAAGCAGAATAGGCAAGATCAAGACCGCCACCCAGGGCACCTTCAGCATCGAGTCCAGGGATTCCAACACCCCACAGATCAAGAAGGTCCGCGTCGTGACCTACCTCACCTATTACCTTAACAACTAAAGAATTGACAAACAAAAAAGCCGGGGCGAAAGCTCCGGCTTTTTTAGTGAATCAGTGAGAGATTATTTCTTCTCCTCTGGCTTAGGGACGAACTTGCCGACCTTCTCGAGGCTGATGTTGAAGATAAGGGTCTCTGCAGGGCCGATTGAACGGTTGCCGTTCTCACCGTAACCGAGCTGGTAAGGAACATAAAGTTCGATCTCACCGCCTTCTCCGATAAGTGCAAGACCTTCCTTCCATCCTGCAATCACAGAATTGAGGGTGAACTTCCTTGACCCGGTCTCCTCTGTGGTCTCGTCGAATACGGTGCCGTCGAGAAGAGAGCCCTTGTACTGTGCCCATACGGTATCCTTAGGTTCAGGATGAACCTCGTTGCCTTCTGAGATAATCTTGTACTGAAGTCCTGAAGGAGTGATCTGAACGCCGTCCTTCTTCGCATTCTTGGCGAGGAATTTCTCCTGCTTTTCCTTGTTTGAATAAACGGTGTAGTCGCGTCTGTTCTTAAGGTAGTTGTTGAACAGCTCGTTCATCGTGTTCGGATCCACACGGAACTGCTTTACGAACTCGTCAGGATCGTTGTTCTGCTTGGCATTGATGAAATCCTCCATACCCTTGCGGATCTGAGCCATATCCAGGTCACCGAAGTTGTAGCCCTTGATGAATGAACCGAAGTTCACACCTACCAGGTAGCTTACGTCCTTGACCTCTTTCTTTGACGGGAGAAAATCCTTCGCGGTCTTCTCCTCAGGGATTACTTCTGAAGTCGCCTCATCCCCTTCCTCTGCAGGAGCCTCTGACTTGGTAGAATTGCAGGCTACTGCGCACACGCCCATTGTAAGGGCTACGAACAATTTGTAAATCTTCATATTGTTTTAAAAATTTTAAAGTTCCCAAGCAAGTGCCGATGCACCCAGGATGGCCGCGTCGGACTCCTTCAGCTGAGAGAAGAGCAGGTCCACCTTGTTCTTCCAGAGAGGCAGAACGTTCTCGTTCATCGCGTTGAAGGTAGGCTCATAGATAAACTCCTTCGCACGGGCAAGTCCTCCGAAGAGCACAATGGCCTCAGGGGCGGAGAATTCTATGAAGTCGGCCAGTTTCTCGCCGAGTATGCGTCCTGTGTAGTCGAACACGCGCTTTGCGAGCTCGTCGCCTTCCTTGGCGGCCTCATAAACGTCCTTCGAGGTAATCTTCTCGATGGAGCGCAGAAGTGAAGGCTCATTGGAAAGTTCAAGCCATTCGCGTGCGGTACGCGCCACGCCGGTAGCCGAGCAGTAAGTCTCCAGACAGCCGAACTTGCCGCAGCCGCACTGACGTCCGTTATGACGGATGGCGCAGGTATGTCCGAGTTCTCCGGCGAAACCGTCGCTTCCGTAGAGGACCTCGCCGTTGATGACGATACCGCTTCCCACTCCGGTTCCGAGCGTAATCATTATGAAGTGCTTCATTCCCTTGGCCACGCCGTAGGTCATCTCGCCCACAGCCGCGGCGTTGGCATCATTGGTAAGAGCTACAGGAAGGCCGTTGAGTTCAGCGCTGAGCATCTTCGCGAAAGGCACTCTCTGCTTGGCAGCCCACACGAGGTTCGGGGCGAAAGCGATCTCTCCGGTGTAGTAGTTGCCGTTGGGGGCGCCGACTCCGACTCCGCGCAGCTGACCCTCCTTGCCTGACTTGGCGATGAGGTCCTTGATGGCCTCTGCCAATGCCTTGATGAACGAAGGGGCATCATCGTGACAGTCTGTCCTGATCACGCTCTGAATAAGCACATCTCCGCGGGCATCCACGATGCCGAGCTTGGCGGTCTGTCCACCGACATCCACGCCCAATACATATTGCTTTTCCATACTGATCATCAATTTATTACTCTACAGGGATATTCTTGTTCACATTCTTGCTGCCGGATGCCGCATAGTAGATGAGGTATGCCAGACAGACTATCAGAAGGACATAGCTTGAAAGCGAGCCGACCTTGTCCGCAATGGCATTCTGCACGAACGGAATGATACCGCCGCCGCAGACGAGAGCCATGAAGATGCCGGAAGCGGCTGCAGTGTACTTGCCAAGTCCGTCAGCTGCCAGATTGAAGATGGCGCCCCACATAACTGAGGTGCAGAATCCGCAGGCCGATACCAGGAACAGAGCCACAGGCAGACCGTTGATGACAACGCTCTCCGGGATGAAGATGATGCCGCATACCAGAACCACTGCCAATGACGCGGTGGCCAGGAGCATCGTGCGGCTGCTGACCTTCGCTCCCACTGCGCCGCCGATCAGACGGCCGAAGAGCATGCAGAGCCAGTATGCGCTGATGAATGTACCTACGACTGCAGGGCTGAGAATGCCTGAGAAGTAGACATTGGCTGTGTTAGGAATGCCGACCTCGATGCCGACATAGAAGAAGATGGCGATGGCACCGAGCACGAAATGGCGGAATGAAAGAGGCGAATACTTGTCCTTCTTCACTGTGCCGGCCTTGCGTGCAGCCTTCTCCTCGGCCGTCTCCATATGAGGCTCAGGAATCTCGGTGAATGTGATGACCACGAACGCGAGGGCGAAGATGATCATCGCGATAATCATAACCGGAGCGGCCTTGGCCACGGTAGCGTCCTGGATGGAACCGCCCACGAGCCAGCCTACCAGGAACGGAGCGATGGTGCCTCCGATGGAGTTGCAGGACCTCCGAACTGAACGAGCTGGTTACCCTTGTTTCCGCCACCGCCGAGGGTGTTGAGCATAGGGTTCACGCAGATGTTCAGAAGGCACATCGAGAAGCCCGCGATGAACGCGCCGGCCACATACACGCCGAAGCTCTCGGCATAGCCGGAGATGAACTGGATGGCTACACCCACAAGTCCGATTACGACTGCGAGAAGCGAAGTGAACTTGTAGCCCTTGCGCTTGAGGATGATACCTCCGGGTATACCCATACAAGCATATGCGATGAAGTTGGCAAGTGTACCAAGCTGTGACAGAGCCTTGCTGGCTCCGAACTGATTTGTAACGACCACACCCATTGAACCTGCGAGGTTCGTGACGAATGCGATCATGAAGAAGAGTGCGAACATCACCACGATAGCCGGGGTGTAGTTCTGTTTTTTAGTAACTGTTGACATTTTGTTTATTCTAGTGTTATTTTACTTACTAGTCAAGCGCCGCGAGGTTCTGCGGGTTGATGAGCTGCTTTCCTTCAGGCGTATATGCATATTCTATGCGCTTGGCGAAATGAGCCTCGACCTTGCCGCGGACAACCTTGTTCGTGGAGTTCACCAGACCGTTCTTCTCTGTGAAAGGCTCTTCGCAGACCACGATGGCTGCAGGAAGCCACTTCTCAGGGAACTGTCCGGCGTGGCTGCCGCCCTTGCGGTAAACGTCCACGTCCTTCTGGATAAGACGAAGCTGCTCCTCCTTGTCGCCAGGCGCCGCAGCCTTGAGGGCCTCCTTGTTAGGAACCACCAGCACGATGGTGTAAGGGCTCTGGTTGTTATGCAGAATCACGTTGTCGATATACTTCGAGATGACCGCGAGGTTGTCCTCGTATCCTTCAGGAGAATATTTCTCACCGTCGGATGAGATGAGAAGGCTCTTGAAGCGTCCGGTAACATACAGATACTTAGGGTCTTCCTTACAGATGTATCCACGGTCTCCGGTATGGAGCCAGCCGTCCACGACGGTCTCGGCCGTAGCCTCGGGGTTCTTCCAGTAGCCGGCCATCACGTTCTCGCCCTTGATCACGATCTCGCCCGTCTGTCCGTTAGGAAGGATGTTGTTCTCGTCGTCACGGATGGTGCACTCCATAGGGCTGACGATACGTCCGGACGAGCCGAAACGGGCGTGGCCCGCAGAATTGGCACAGATGATAGGCGTAGCCTCGGAAAGTCCGTATCCCTGGAAGGTAGGCATTCCGATGGCGCAGAAGTATCTCTGGAGCTCGATGTCGAGAAGCGCGCCTCCGCCGACGCAGAACTTCATCTTGCCGCCGAAGGTCTCGCGTACCTTGGAGAAGAGGATCTTGTCAAAGAGTTTGACGAATGGTTTTCTCCAGAACTGTGCGCCGCCCTGGTTGTAATAGTCCTTGTAGTATGCCTTGGCATTCCTGAGAGCGATGTTGTAGAGCTTCTCGGTGGTCTTGCCCTTGGCCCTGATGCCGCTTTCGATGGCTTTCTTGAAGCTGCGGCTGATGGCAGGCACGGTAAGCATAACGTTAGGATGCACTTCCTTCATCGAAGGTATGATGTTGCGGAGCTGCGCCTGAGGGGTCTTGCCCGGAACGGTGGCGATGCTTCCGCCGTAGCTCATCATCGTGTAGAGTCCGGCCACGTGCGCGAAGCAGTGGTCCATAGGGAGGATGATAAGCATTATGTCGCCGCGGGCGATGCTGATTACGGATGCGCCCTGTGCGACGTTGGCAGTGTAGTTGCGGTGGGTGAGGAGAATGCCCTTGGGGTCGGCTGTGGTGCCGGAGGTGTAGCTGATGTTCGCATAGTCGTCAGGTCCGACGGATGCCATTCTCTCCTCGAGAAGACCCGGATGCTCTTCGATGAACTTGACGCCCATCTCGCGTATCTCCTTGATGGACATTTCGCCTTCCTCGAGAGGAATGTCGTCCATCACGATGACTTTCTCTATGGCCTTGCACTGGCCGATCACGCGGCGGACCTTCTGGATCTCCATCTCGGAAGCCACGAGGAAACGCGAATCGGAGTGGTTGATTCGGAATGTGAGGTCGTAATCGGATTCGAGCTTATATGAAAGAGGCACGTCCACGCCGCCGGCGAAGAGGATACCGAATTCGGTAATCACCCACAGCGGACGCGCTTCAGCGATCAATGATACCTTGTCGCCCTTGTTCAGGCCAAGTGCCATGAATCCTGCGGCAAGCAGTTTAGCTTCTTCACGGGTTTTGAGGTAGGAAGTTTCAGTCCAGACGCCATCAACTTTCTCACGCAGATATGTATCGTTCTGATACTTGTCCACATACTCGTTTACGAAGTCAATAATGGTAGTTCTTTTTGTCATAGTTCTATAATTTTTGTTCGTTATTTGAAAACAGGCCGTAAAGCTGGGCGTCAATCATATCGGTGACTTTCGAAAAGTCCTCCGGATTGTTCCCGAACTTTATGTGGTCGGCGTCTATCACGAGAAGGTTCCCGTCATATCCGCTTATCCAGTTTTCGTATTTTTCGTTAAGTCCGGTAAGATAATCAATTCTTATGCCCTTCTCATACTCGCGGCCGCGTTTCTGAATCTGGGACACGAGGTTCGGGATGGATGAGCGCAGATAGATGAGCAGGTCAGGATTGCCCACCAGCGACATCATAAGATTGAAGAGATCCGAATAGTTTTCAAAGTCACGGGTACTCATAAGCCCCATATCGTGGAGGTTCGGAGCGAAGATGCGCGCGTCCTCGTAGATGGTCCTGTCCTGGAT
>CAYMDZ010000056.1:0-5892 GCA_964389355.1 uncultured Muribaculaceae bacterium
AGGGGCCCACAACCAATGCAATCAGCAGGAACACTGCCGAAACGATGATGGCAAGCACCACGATCTTCGACTGTTTTCCACGCTTCCCCGGCTGGACCTCCCGCACAGGTGGAGCGGTCGAGACATACGGCTGTTGGGCATTCGGCTGTCGGACCTGCGACCATGCGGCAGGCTGCGGCTCGGAAGAGCTTTCGGATGATTGCGACGCCTGCGCATCCGCGAGGTTCTGCGACATTGGCTTGTCTTCGTCATCGAACGTCATTGTCGTGTCCTTTCTCGAGGGAATTCTCACCGTGGCGATGGCCGTCCCACGCATCATTGCCGTGGCCGGAGCGCTTTGTCTCGACTGGCGTCGTGTCCTTTGCCGCTTCCTCGAATATGCGTACGCCGTGCAGAATCGTGTTTGCCAGTTGCGCGAACATGATCTTGCTTCCTTTCTGACGGCGTTCCCCGTAAGAAACGACTGACTTTCAGCCATTCCAAGACCATGAATCGGCCTTGTCTCAGAACCCGTCATCAGGGGGCGTGTTTTTTTCGCGAGTGCCCTCTCCCCTCCTTCCCGGAACGCGAATCGCGTCGTCAACCCCACAGCAGATGAGTTCTCTCCTTTGGTGTCTATCCTCTTTCATCCCCGCTATAGCGTCAATGACGTAACATGTTATAATTCACTCGTCTTTTGAAGGGGGTCCATACCATGAGGGGTATATCAGCACACAGCAGCACCTGCTGGAGAACGCGGTTGAAGCAATGCATGGACGAACGGGGGCTCACGCAACTGGATCTCGTTCGCGCATTGAATCGGCAGTACCTCACGAAATTCCATCAGAAGGACGTCAGCAGATGGCTGAACATCGGCAACCGCACCTCGTCGGGCGAAATCGGGTTTCCCAAGTACGAGACCATGTCGACCATCGCTGATTTCTTTGGAGTGGACGTCGGATATCTGACCGGTGAAACGGACGAAAAACCTACTCGATGAGCCACGCCTGCGCATTCACCGGTTTGAGCAGCAGCTCCATCACCGCCATCCAATCCTGGATTGCGGCATCGGCAGAATCCCAAACAACCGCCGACGCTCCGACAATCGGCCACATGACAGCAAGCGATACCCCTCACGACAGCGATCCCATGCCCGAATACCGTACCGCCACCATCAATCGGCTACTATCATCACCGAAATTCCCCGAACTGGCGACGAAACTGCTGACCTTGCAGGAAATGTCTTCGATATGGAACAGCATGCCAGAGAAATTCGAGGGGCTGCTCGCCTCACTCGCAAGCGACAACGACCTGCCGCACGACCTGGCACTGCAACTGCTGCTCGGCGCGTTCTACGGCATGGCAAGCGAAAGCTTCTCCTCCCTGATGCATGATGCATATCCCATGCCGGAATAGGCCGGGCGAACACGAACCACACGCACGCCTCCATCGGCTTCGGGCACACGGCTCAGGCGGGCATATAGCCGTCCGTCACGTCGACAGGGGCGTTGGCCCGTTCGACGGCCTCCTCGTTGGCGAGCGCCGTATGCTCGATCACATCGTCGTATCCGGTCAGCGCGGCGAAAGGCATGAATTGGGCGGCACGATTGCGCACGCTCATGTGGGCATGTGTTTTTGATTGGTGGTGCGGCAGATTGATGATGTCGTCGTAGCGATTGGTGCGCTGCAGGCTCATGCGGCATGTCCTCCGATCTGATTGTTGCGTTGTATACCGGTGGCGTCGTCGAAGAGGTCCATGCCTTTGATGACGGCGTTTTTCCCGAATTTGCGTTTGATGTCGAGAATGGTTTGCTGCATGTGACGTTCGTCCGTTTCCGATTCGTCGCGGACAGCACTATCCGCAGTATCTTGCGGCCGTTCATCCTCCTGCAGGGCCGTGAACAGGTCGGGTTGGGTGTAGTCGGGAACGGTTCGTCGTTCGGCCAGTTCCTCTTCGGTGGCCAGTTCCGATGCGACCACGTTCAGCCGTCGTACCAGCAGCCGGCGATCCGCAATCGAACGGAACAGTTCGTCGACGGCTTCGCAGATGCGGGATGTGGATGACGTATACTCCCCCAGTCCGACTGATCCGGTAGCGGGCTTGGGAACCCTCCTGCCGTATCGATCGAGGGAGACGGGGCCGTCGTATTCGGCCGCCGCACGCTCAGCGATCGCCGTCAGTTCCGGCGTTCCGCAATCCCCGAGTCGTTTCGGGTCGAGGCTGGCGGTGTCGTATCCGACCATCAGTCCCATCCGTCCGGCCCGTACGCCTTTGGCCACCAGGTCCAACGATAACGAGTCCGCCATTTCGCGGGCGATGAGACGTGCCGTTTCGAAACCGACCGCGCCGGTGAGCACCTGGCCGGAGCTCATGCTGCGGCCAGTCGGCTTGTATGCCTTGATATCGGCGATCGTGCACGGTTCCCAACCCCAGGCATGGTCGATGAGCAGCTCCGCGTTCACACCGAACATTCGGTACAGCAGGTCCTCGTTGTAGTATTCGTCGGCCCGTCCGATGGAGCATCTTGCCACATCGCCCATGGTCATCAGCCCTTGGGATTCCAGCTTCTTCGCGTAACTGCGCCCTACCCGCCAGAAATCGGTGAGCGGACGGTGGTTCCACAGCAGCCGCCGATATGACGTCTCGTCCAATTGCGCGATGCGGATGCCGTCCTCACCGGCCTGGATATGTTTCGCCACGATGTCCATGGCCACTTTGGCCAGGTACATGTTCGTGCCGATGCCGGCGGTGGCGGTGATGCCGGTGGTTTCGAGCACGTCCAGAATAATCTTCATGGCGAGATCATGCGCGGTGAGCTTATAGGTGTCGAGATAGCGCGTCACATCCATGAAAACCTCGTCGATGGAGTAGACGACAATATCCTCCGGCGCGACGTATTTCAGATAGATGGAGTAGATGCGGCTGCTGTACGCCATATAGTAAGCCATTCTCGGCGGCGCAATGATAAAATCGAGCGCGAGGGAGGGATTTCGCCGAAGCTCCTGGGCGTGATAAGACGAGCCGTTCAGCACGCGGTCCGGCGCTCTTCGCGAGCGGGCGGCGTTAATTTCCATGACCTTCTGCCGCACCTCGAAAAGCCGCGCCCGCCCGGGAATCCCGTAGCTTTTGAGCGGCGGCGTAACCGCGAGGCAGATGGTCTTGTCGGTACGGCTCGAGTCGGCGACGACGAGATTTGTCTCCAGCGGGTCCAAGCCCCGCTCCCGGCACTCCACCGAGGCGTAGAAGGACTTCAGATCAATTGCGATATAAGTGCGCTCCGGCATCTCCGCCGCCTCCTTTCGCGCATTATTCTTCACTTATAACGGACGATTTGATCAAGGGTGTATAACCTTGTGTTTTGTGATGCGGCGCAATCACGGATTTTCCCGTCGAAGCCGCCTTCCGAAAACAGCGCGTAATGAAACACGGCGTTTTCCTTCAGAGGCGAGAGCTTTGCCGATGTATCAAGGTATTCGGAATACGAGAACGGAACGCCTTTGAATTTACATTCGCCGACCAGATATTCCTTTGCCGGCTTATCAATACACAGAAGGTCAATTTCCGTTTCGGCAGTACGAAGACCGTTAGCCGCCTTCTCATCCCTCACGGTTGTTTTGCCGAACCAACGCCCCATTTTAGAATAGCGGAACGGCAGTTCGTTTTTTTTCTGCATTTCACGCACGAACTCTCTGCATACATCCTCAAAAGCAAAGGAAGCGAACTCATGAAGAGCGGGTTTTACGGCATACTCGAAAACTCCCTCAACGTCCCCATCCTCAAGCTGGGAGATGTTTGAAAAAACAAAGGCGTACCAGAAGCGGAAAAAGTTATCCGTCAGACGGTAGATACCCCGGGCGGAATTGGCCTGCTCCTTTGTTTTCGAATCGACAGAAAACTCGCGTTCTATAATTCCGAGCTCAATAAGATTTTTGAGATAAACGCTGGTTTTGGATGTGTCCTCCACAAGCGATTTCTGACTGATGTCGTTGAGCTTGGTGCTGCCCAGCGCGACGGCTTCGATAACGGAGTTGTAAACAGACGTTTCGCGCAGCTCCTGATGCAGCAGAAAGTCAACCTCGCTGTACAGAATACAGCCCTTTGTAAGAATGTTTCTTTTAATATTTTCGTCTACGGACAGCTTTGGCTCCCACTGCCGCAGATAATGCGGGATTCCGCCTAAAATGGAATAAGCAAGTATCTTATCGCGGTCCGAATAGTCCGGGAAAAACTTTGCGGCATCATAAAACCCCATCTCTTTCATTTTGTAGATGCCGGTGGCTCTGCCGAAGAGAGGATTCTTTTCCGTAAGCAGCTCTTTCTCGATAAAGCTCATGGAGCTGCCGCAGATAATAATCATCACGTTGTCATCTCGAAGCTCCGCATCCCAAAGATTTTGCAGAACGGAAGGAATGCTTTTATTTCCGCGGCACATATAGGGAAATTCATCTATTACAAGCAGTTTCTTCCGGTTGCCGTACGGAAGCTCCGAAACCGCGCGGAACGCCTTCTCCCAATCGTCAAACTCGGAGATATAGTTTTTAGCGGGGATATTCTCTTTCAGCATCTGAAAAGAGAAATTGCGAAGCTGCGCCTTGTCGGTTGACTGCGTGCAGGAAAAAAACACATGCGGCTTGCCCTTACAGAACTCCCGCAGCGTTTCGGTTTTTCCGACGCGCCGTCTGCCGTACAGCACGATGAGCTGTCCGCCGTCCGCCGTATATCTGTCATTCAAGAATTTCAGCTCTGCCTCTCTGCCGATAAACATAAGCGTTCCTCCAGAATCTATCAAATCCGGATTTACTAAATCGTGATTTGATATTATTGTACCCGCAATCAAGCGAAAAATCAAGCCCTTTTCGAGAATAAAGAAATTATTATTAAAATGTAAAAATAAGCTGTATCCCCTTAATCGCGCCGCGTTTGACGCTTCGGGAGCTTGAATAATTAAAATGCTTCGATTATAATTACAGGCAGGATATCAGGCAAGGAGTGTTATCGTTTTGGAATATCTCCGGTATACAATCGCGGCGCAGAACGCGGCGGTCGCTCTTAGCTATCGGGAGACGCCCGCCGGCAAGACCTTTTGGGCGCAGGTGGCCGCGTGCGCGCTGGAATTTTGCGAATATGTCTTTTTCGGCGCGGTTGTTTTAATCGCGGTATATTTTATCTTCAAGAAAATACCGAAGCATGTGTTCCGCAAGCTGCTGCATCTGCTGGCATTTACCTGCCTCGTCGAAATGACGCTTGAGGCGCAGACGTGGGAGGCCGCGGCCCTTACCTCGCTGTTGTTCGCGGCGGCGGTATATCCGCTGCTCTGCCTGCTGGAAAAATACGATTGGTACGCCAAACTCCTCGTGCAGAAAAAGCCGGGCGAGGTAAAGAAAAGTCTGCTGATGCTCTTTATCATGTACGCGGCGCTGATCTCCGTATGCTGGGGCGCGCTCAATAAGCCGTATATCGCGATGGCGTCGACGCTGATGTGGGGCGTGGGAGACGCGGCGGCGGCGCTGTTCGGCAAGAAATTCGGCAAACATCACTCCGCGCTGCCGGCGGCAGATCATAACAAAACGCGGGAAGGCTCCGCCGCTATGATGCTCTTCGCGTTCCTTGCGGGGATGATCGGGCTGTTTGCCATAGGCGGACTTAAGTGGTATCAGTGCGTGTTCTATCCGCTTATCGCCGCGCCCGTATCCTCGCTGACGGAGCTGATCACGAAAAACGGCGACGACACCGTAACCGTACCCATCGCGACCGCCGCCGCGCTGACCGCCCTGTCGTTTATATTCTGACGGAGCGCGCATTAATCTCGTTTGATATATCCGATTAAATTGCGGCTTTGTCAAATGCGCAATGGGCAAGAGAAACAGGGCAAGCTTTGTGGCTCGCCCTGTTCCCGCTTTTATCTGCTTCTT
>CAYMDZ010000057.1:0-5718 GCA_964389355.1 uncultured Muribaculaceae bacterium
GCGCACGCCGAAGCGCCCCTGCACCCCGTCGGGGTCGAAATACAGCCACCTGTTCGAAAGGGCGAACTGGAGCGAACGCGGGTCGTCCATAAAGCCGTCCGAGTTCATATCCATAGGGTTACGGTTGGCATCCGCGTGGGCCAATATGATCGTGCTCCACCGGTCCCCGAACTGCAGGGACGAAGTGGCGTTGAGGTCGAATTTGCCGTCCTGCATAACGGAGCCGTGCAGGAAAAGCGGCTTCTCGTCGGTGGGTTTGCGGTGCTCCAGGTTGATCTGGCCGGTCATCGACTCCACGCCGTTGATCACCGAGCTGACGCCCTTGCTGACCTGAATGGACTCAAGCCATTGGCCCGGGACATAGGAAAGGCCGAACGGGGCGCTCAGGCCGCGCATCACAGGCCGGTTCTCATCGAGCATCTGGGTGTAGATGCCGCTCTGGCCCAGGAGTCTGATCTGGCGCGCGCCCGTCACCGCGTCAGAGTAGCCCACGGAGACGCTGGCGGAGTTCTCGAAACTCTCGGCCAGGTTGCAGCAGGCCATTTTGCTCAGGCCGGCGGAAGTGATCACCTCGGCCTTGATGTCCTTCCCCTTCGGAATGTAACTTCCTGCCACATCGGCAGTTACCACGGCAGTTTCGAGACTGTCGCGTCTGTCGGCGAACCACCCGGTGGTGTCCACCTGACCATATAATGAAAGCGGCAGAATCATCAGCGCCGCCGCTGCGAGAATCCTTTTCATCCGTATTAAAGGTATGAATTTAACTTATAAAAGCAAAATTTTACATCGGCTTCTCCCGTACACACAGAGGGCCCGAAATGTGTACGGCCGCATCAATATTTTCGTTCCGTGCACATTTTAGGGGTGTTTTGTGGACGGGAGAAACCGGTTCTGCTGCTGTTTTTTTCTTTACTTTGTGGAAAACAGATGTATCCATGATCCCTTACGAAGAACTTGCGGCGGAAGATGATGTCATTGGCATATACCCGATGCTCGATGACAATAGCGTTCATTTTCTCTGCGCCGACTTTGATGACAAAACTTGCAGACATGGATACGCAAAAGATGTTATGTCTTATGTGGCAGTATGCCGCGAGTGGGGAATACAACCCTGCATCGAGCGTTCCCGTTCCGGGAAAGGAGCCCATGTTTGGATATTCTTCAGCGAAGCCGTCCCTGCAATCAAGGCACGAAAGCTTGGATTCGCCATTCTTCGGGAAGCCATGAACCGGCCGGGAAGATGGTTGTATTCTCCTGCAAGAGCCTCAAGTATGTGAAAAAGTCGCTGTGCCAAGCCGTAATTTCCGCCTCAACCCGCGGTGCAGACTGCGTCATTTATGTCCGGGAGCCGTCAGACAGAGATGCATACTTCACCGAATGTGGAGCAAAGGTTATCGTAATGGAGGACCTGACCATACTTGCCGCCGTGATAGACCGCTCCATTCTATGGTACGGCAATATCAATTTCACCGGATTCAACAATGCGGAAGACAACGTGATGAGAATGAATGAGCCATCCATAGCTTCTGAAATGCTAGGATACCTGATGGGATACTGAATAATCGGCCATAAGGAGCCGAATCGCAAAAAAATTCATATTTTTGCGGTATTGGAACTTTTATCTATGAAAACTTTTTCTCAGAGCGAAAGATCATGCGAGGCTTCCTTTCTGTCCGGCGGACATTTCTGGCACGCATACACTTCAGGTAAAGATACTCCCTTGCTGTTTTCTGACCGGGACGGTTTCCGGCTGGCGATGAATATCATCGCGCAGGCGGCGAATGTGCATCCGCAGATAAGGATTCTCGCTTTTGAGGTGATGAGCAATCATTTTCACTTCGTCGTGTCATCTCCGGATGAAACCGAGTTACTGGAATTTTGGGAATCTGTCAGACGACGCCTGCTGAGATTTGACCAAAATGCCAGAACGCTTGGCATATACATAAAAACCATCGAGAGTCTTCAGGCTCTGCGCAACAATATAGTATATACCAATCGCAACGGCTATGTCGCGGATCACAGATACACGCCGTTCAGTTACCCCTGGGGAACGGGAAGGTATTATTATCTGGATTCTCCGGCTGGTGAAACGCTGGATCAGTTCCCAATTAGGAAGATACGGTCTATGTTCAGAAGCCGAACACCGGAATTGCCGGAACATTGGCGGGTATCTGACGGCTATGTGCTGCCAACTTCCTATTGTGCCATCAATTACGGAATGTCCATGTTCCGGGATGCACATCACTACTTCGCAATGATAAGTAAAAATGTCGAGGTTTACGCCGAATTGGCCGTGGAACTGGATGACAGTGAGTTTCTTACGGATTCGGAACTATTCTCGCAGGTCATGGCTGTTCTTAGAACAGATTATGGGGTGATGTCACTTAATGAGTTGAGCAAAGTGCAGAAGTACGATCTTGCACGTCAACTCAGGCGCAAATTCCGTTCATCCAACGGCCAGATAAGACGTGTGCTGGGTTTGGGCCAATACGAAATAGATACGCTGTTCCCGTTAACGGCAACCTTAGCAAAATGAGTTGTTTTGCATCTGGTGTATCTCCCGTCCACAAAACACCCCTAAAATGTGTACGGAACTTCAATATTGCGACTGCCGTACACGGAAAAGGGCATTTTTGTGTACGGGGACGACTTGCCACCCGTGGGTTCTGTGAAAAGTTGCAGGTCTTTGTGCCTCGACCCTCACTTCGTTCGCCTCCCACTTACGTGGGCCCTCCCGCTACTAGCGCGGGTGCTGTTGGTCTCTGGCATCAAAGGCCTGCAACTTCCCTGAGCATTTGCCCGTACGTAGCCACGAGGCAAACAAAAAAGGGCTGCGAATGCATCGCAGCCCTCTCACTGTCACACGGACGTTCTGTTAGAAGTAGAATCTGAGACCTACTGATGCAGAACCGAGGTCGAATCCGAAGGTGGTGTTCTTCGCATAGTTGTCCTTCTCGTCAGGATCGGTAAGCTTTGAGCTCTGGAAATAAGCTGTTCCGAAGTTCACGCCGAGAGCGAGTGAAGAGTTGATCCTGTATTCGCAGCTGAGGATATGAAGATAAGCTCCGAGCACGCTGTGATTGTACTTGGTGTCAGCTGAGAATGAACCTATTGAAGTAGTGGTGGTAGCGCTGCCGAATTCGCCGTAAAGACCGAACTCCGGAGTGTAGTAGAAATTGTGGCCAAGCTCCAGATAGTAAGCCACGTTAGGGTTGATGGCGAATCCGGGAGCCTTGGTGTCGTCAGACTTCTGATAAGCGTAGCCGAGGTTGACGCCGACTCTCACGTTGTCAATTACGAAATAACTGGCGCCTACCATAAGGTCGAACTTGGTGTCAAGTGCGCTCTTCTCAGAGTTTGAGCTGCTGCCTGAATTGAAGGTGTTCTTCTGTGTACCGCATTCGAGGTCAAGAGAACCTTCTACGAAAATATCGCCCTGTTTCTGTGCAAATGCAAATGCAGAAACGAAAAGAAGCGATGCTGCTAAAATTGTTTTCTTCATGATAAATGAAATTTAAAAAATGTTGTTATAAATGATAATTCAATTTTTCCGCCACGCTGCAGGCCGCCCTTATCCCGTCCACGGCGGACGAAACGATTCCTCCCGCATATCCCGCACCTTCCCCGCAGGGGTACACCCCGCCCATTGACACGTATTCCAGCGTCTGAGGGTCGCGCGGTATACGCACGGGCGACGATGTCCTGGACTCCACACCCAGAAGAAGCGCCTCTGAAGTATAATACCCGCCAATCTTCACCTTCGGGAACGCCTGGCGAAGCCGCTTCGACACGCCCTCCGGGAGCGCCAGATGAAGCGGTGCGCTCACCGTGCCCGGATGATACGAACTCTCCGGAAGCGAAGACGAAAGCCTGCCCCTGCAGAAATCCGTCATCCTCTGCGCCGGGGCCGTGAACGGATGGGATCCGCCTCCGGCTATGCTCTGCGCGCAGGAGAACATACTCCGCTCCACGCTCTGCTGGAAATCCATCAGGCGCAGCGCGCTGTCTCCCGGAATGTCTTCGGGCTCTATCTGAACCACCACGCCGGAATTGGCCCAGCGCGAAGAACGCGAAGAATTCGACATTCCGTTCAGAACAACCGTCCCGGGCTCCGTGGAAGACGGCACGAGCAGGCCGCCCGGGCACATGCAGAAGGAGAAGACTCCCCTGCCGTCCACCTGCTGCACGAACGAATATTCCGCCGCAGGGTATCCGCTGCGCCACCGGCCGCGATACTGCGAGCGGTTGATCAGCTCCTGCGGATGCTCCACCCTGACCCCGAGCGCGAAGCCCTTGGCCTGGAGTTCACCTCCGGCGTTGGAAAGCATCTCATAGACGTCCCTTCCGGAATGGCCGGTCGCGAGAATTACGGCCCTGGCGGTATAGACCGCACCGTCGGCGCAGGTGACTTTCTTCAGTCCGGCCTCTTCGCTGATGCCAATTACGCGCGAGTCGAAATGATATTCGCCGCCGTGCCCGGTTATGCAGTTGCGTATGTTTTCTACGATGAAAGGCAGTCTGTCGGATCCCAGGTGCGGGTGCGACTCCATCAGGATGTCCTCCGAGGCGCCGAACTTCACGAACTGGTGAAGCACCTCGCGGTTGTCGCCCCTCTTGGAAGAACGGGTAAAAAGTTTGCCGTCGGAAAATGTCCCGGCACCGCCTTCGCCATAGCAATAGTTCGAATCGGGATTGAGTTTCCCGTCCACGGACAGGGCTGCCAGATCTCGCTTGCGGGAATGCACATCCTTGCCGCGCTCCAGGATGATTGGCCTGAGGCCCGTCATAAGAAGGCGCAGCGCAGCGAACATACCGGCAGGACCGGCGCCTATCACGATGACAGGTTCCGCGCCGTGAACATCCTTGTATTCAGGAAGTTTATATGGGCCGGCGGACTCGTCGGGAGAATAAATCTCGCAGCGGTAGCGGTACTTCAGGTCCCCGCGTGCATCCAGGCTCCTTTTCACCTCCGCCTGCAGCGTATCATCCCGGAATTCCGAACGAAGCCGGCTGGTGACTTCCTTCAGACTCAAGGCCAAATCGACAGGTGTAGTGAATTCGTGGATACGCATATCTAAAAATCGGCGATTCTCGATACCGGAGCCACGTCCAGAGGACATCTTTCTCCGTTGAGATAATGAAAATAGCCAGCTATGGCTATCATCGCCGCGTTGTCTGTAGTGAATTTGAATTCAGGAAGGAACACGTTCCATCCTCGCTTCCGGCCCTCCTCGAGCATTCTCGCGCGCAGCCCGCTGTTCGCCGACACTCCGCCGCCTATGGCGATGTCGCGGATGCCGGTCTGTTTGGCCGCCTTGACGAGCTTGTCCATCAGAATGTCTATCAGGGTCTTCTGGAACGAGGCGCAGATGTCTTCCTTGTTTTTCTCCATAAAGTCCGGATCGAGGGCGATCTGGTCCCTGACGAAATACAGCAGGGAGGTCTTGACTCCGCTGAAGCTGTAGTCGAGTCCTGGTATGTGAGGCTTGGCAAATGTGAATCTGTTCGGGTCGCCCTGCTTGGCAAGCCTGTCGATGACAGGTCCTCCCGGATAGCCGAGCCCCATCATCTTCGAGCACTTGTCGAACGCCTCCCCCACCGCGTCGTCTATGGTCGCGCCCAGGATTTCAAAATCCAGAGGGGAATTGACCTTCACGATCTGGAAGTTGCCGCCGGACACCAGCAGAGACAGGAACGGGAACGAAGGTTCGCGCACCG
>CAYMDZ010000058.1:0-5661 GCA_964389355.1 uncultured Muribaculaceae bacterium
CGAACCTTTCCACGGTCCGGAGGAGCACCGGCTTGCCGGCCAGGTCGAGGAACTGTTTGGGGGTGGAGCTGCCCATCCTCACACCCGATCCTCCGGCCACAAATACGGCATATATTTTTTTATCCATATTGCTTTCCATTCGTACAAAATTACTAACAAAAATGTTTATTTTTGCATTGAACGTTTTTAATAATCTTGAATATGGCTTTCGGATTTCTTAATCAGGAACTGGCAATAGATCTCGGAACGGCGAACACCATAATCTACCAGAACGGTGCGATCGTTCTCGATGAACCAAGTATAGTGGCCGTGGACGTGGCCACAGGCAAATGCATCGCCATAGGAAACGAGGCGAAAAAGATGCACGAGCGCATCAACCCCACCATCAGAACCATCAGACCCCTCAAGGACGGCGTGATCGCCGACTTCAACGCGGCCGAGATGATGATACGCGGATTCATCCGTCAGGTGAGCAAGAAGAAGAGCAGCCTCTTCACCCCCAACCTCAAGGTCGTTATCGGCATCCCTTCCGGCAGTACGGAAGTGGAGATCAGAGCCGTGCGCGACTCCACCGAGCACGCGGGAGGAAGGGACGTATATCTTATCTACGAGCCTATGGCTGCGGCCCTGGGAATCGGCCTGGATGTGGAAGCGCCTAAGGGACACATGGTTGTGGACATAGGCGGAGGTACCACTGAGATCGCGGTCATCTCGCTGGGTGGACTGGTGGAGCAGGACAGCATCCGCGTGGCGGGCGACGTGTTCACTTCAGACATCCAGTACTACCTGCGTCAGCAGCATAACATCAAGGTGGGCGAAGTGACGGCCGAGAAGATCAAATGGGCTGTCGGCGCCGTCATCACAGAACTGGACGACGAACCGGAACCTTTCGTGGTAAACGGTCCCAACATAATGACCGCGCACCCGGTGGAGGCCACCATCACCTATCAGGAGATCGCCCACTGTCTGGACAAATCCATAGCGAAGATAGAGACTTCCATCATGCACGTGCTGGAGATGACCCCTCCGGAGCTTTACTCCGACATCATCGAGAACGGCATCTATCTTTCCGGCGGCGGCGCACTTCTCAGGGGACTTGCGAAGCGACTCACCGAGAAGGTGAACATCAATTTCATAGTGGCCGAGGATCCGCTTCACGCTGTGGCGAGGGGCACCTGCAAGGCGATAAAGAACACCGACAGATACAAATTCCTTATGAGGTAGGCTATGGGCGTACCTCGAAAAGCGGCGAGAAACTTATGGGCAGCAGCGACTTTCATCATTCTGGAGGCCGCTGCCATCGCTATTCTGGGGGCATCTAACTCCTACAGGAGCGTCTGGGTGAACAGCCTCTCCTGCAAGGTCAAGGCCTGGCTGTGGTCCGGAGGGACCAGGGCGCGGGCCTACATTGGCCTGAACGGGAAGAACAGGGAGCTGAGCGCGGAGAACGCCCTTCTGTGGGATGAACTTCAGCGCTACCGCACGCTCGAACGGCGGGGCCGCACAGACTCTCCGGGCACGCTCGACCCGGTTTTTGAATGCCAATTGGCACAGATCGTAAAGCTGAGCACGAACGGCGGGAAGAACTATTTCATCATCGACAAAGGCAGCGAAGACGGGGTGTATCCGCATTGCGGGGTGGTGACTGCCAAAGGCGTGGTGGGCGTGACCGACATCGTGTCCGCACATATGTCCTACGGGCGCACGCTGCAGAACACGCAGACCACCGTCAGCGCACGGCTCGGGCATTCTTCCGTCATCGGAACGCTCTCCTGGGACGGAATTCACGACGATACGGCCGTGCTGCAGCCGGTCCCTCTCCACACGCAGGTAAACCCGTCCGACACTGTGTGGACCAGCGGATATTCGGAGCTGTTCCCTTCGGACATGCCTCTGGGCGTGGTGACGGGCGAAAGGATACGCAACGGCGCGGCGAAAGAGGTCACGGTAAGGCTTTTCCAGGACTTTTCGTCGCTGGAATTCGTGTATGTGCTGAAGGCCAGACATCACGACGAGATAATTGAACTGGAAGAAAGGGGGGAACAGCTGTGAACAGAAGGAATCTTATCATATACGCGCTCGTGATCGGCATCATCCAGGTGCTGATGAACAATTTCCTGTCCCTGTCGCGGCTGGTGGACATCAGCCTGCTGCCGCTTCTGGTGTTCTGCCTTCCGGGCAAGCAGCAGCGGCCCGGCTACCTGCTGGCCGCCTTCATCTTCGGACTGGCGATAGACTTCGCATCCTCGGACACCGTGGGCATAACGAGCTGCGCCCTGCTGCCGTGCGTGTTCGCAAGGCCGTTGATACTGAAGGACCACCCCGACGAGAAGAAGCTCTCCAGGGACCTTATCCTGTCCCTTACGCTGCTGAGCGCCGTGTATTTTCTCGTGTACTGCCTTTTCGACAGCGCCGGCACGCTCAGGTGGAACTTCCTGCTGCTCAGGTGGCTCTGCTCGACTCTGGTCAGCGCCGTGATCTGCATAGCACTTAAGGTCACCGCCGTAAAGGAGATCTGACTATGGATTCCACCAACAGATACCGCAGACTGCTGATAGGGTTCGGTGCCGCCGTTCTGATAATTCTGGGCCGTCTTTTCTACATACAGGTCATCGACGACCGCTACAAGACCGACGCTCTGAACAATTCTATCGTGAAGGAGACCATCCTGGCGCCGCGCGGCATCATCTACGACAGGACGGGGCAGATTCTCGTGGGGAACAAGACCTCGTACGATGTGATGGTGACCCCGCGCGAGATAAAGGACCTGGACACTCTGGCACTCTGCGCCCTGCTGGGAATTGACCGGGAGTTCCTGATAGAAAAGCTTGACTATTACCGCACCTACCGCTCCAGGATAGGCTACAAGACCCTGGTCTTCCTTCCCGACGTGAGCCAGGAGGTGTATGCGCATTTCTCGGAGATGCAGTACTGGTTTCCGGGCTTCCACATAAGGGAGCGCAACACCCGCGACTACCCTTTCAACGCCGGCGGAAACCTGCTGGGCTATGTGGGGGAAGTGGACGAGACATATATCCGCCGGCATCCGGAATACAGGAGCGGGGACCACGCCGGCATAACCGGACTCGAGGCGGTGCGGGAGAAGGACCTCCGGGGCCGGAACGGGTACAACATCTACCTTCGGAACTCGCACAACCGCATCCTGACCCGGTACAACGACGGTGACGACGACATGCCTGCACAGAAGGGCAGGGACATCACCACCACGATAGACGCCCACCTTCAGCAGTACGGCCAATCCCTTATGCAGAACAAGCGCGGAAGCCTGGTCGCCATAGAGCCTTCCACCGGGGAAATCCTGGCGCTGGTGTCCAGCCCGGGAATCGACGTGGCGGACCTGTCCAATATGGGAAGCCGGTACACAGAACTCAGCCAGAACCCGGACAAGCCGCTTTTTAACCGCCCCGTGCAGGCCAGCTATCCTCCTGGCTCGGTGTTCAAGCTCGTTAACGGAATGGTAGGGCTGCAGGAAGGGGTGCTGAACATCCAGGACAGGCATCCCTGCGACCGGGGGTTCTATTACACCTCCACGCGCAAGCTGGGCTGCCACCAGCACCGTTCGCCCATCAATTTCACGGACGCGGTGATGATGTCGTGCAACGCCTATTTCTGTTATGTGTTCCGCGACATCCTGGAGAATCCGAAATACGGGTCTGTGAGCGAGGCCTTCGACAGGTGGCGGGAATACGTGACGAGTTTCGGCTTCGGGGAGGCGCTGGGATGCGACATTCCGAACGAGGCTTCCGGGACCATCCCCAAGGGCGAACTTTACGACAAACTTTACGGGAAGGGCAGATGGAAGTTCCCTTCCATAGTGTCGCTTTCCATAGGTCAGGGCGAGATCGGGGCCACGCCTCTGCAGCTGGCCAATCTGTGCGCGACCATAGCCAACCGCGGGTACTACATTACGCCGCACATAATCAAAGACAATGACGAGATCAGCATAGACCCGAAATATAAAGAAAGACATTACACGAAAGTGGATTCTGTCAATTTCGAGCGGGCCATCGAGGGTATGTGGAAGGCGGTGAATGCAGGTACTGCGGCGGGCGGCACCGCGGCCCTGGCCGCCATCGAGGGACTCGATGTGTGCGGGAAGACCGGCACAGCCGAGAACCCGCACGGTGCCGACCATTCCGTCTTCATCTGCTTCGCCCCGCGCGAGAATCCGCAGATCGCAGTCCTGGCCTACATAGAAAACGCCGGATTCGGTGCCCGCTGGGCCTGCCCGACAGCCTCGCTGCTGATAGAGAAATATCTTAACGGAGACATAGCCCCTTCACGCAAGTGGCTGGAAAACTATGTGCTCTCCGCAGACCTTATGAACGTGGAAAAATAAATTATGACAGGACGGGGATACAACAGAGGACTTGGACAGACGGTGGACTGGAAAATCATCGTCTGCTATCTGCTGCTGGTTTTCATCGGCTGGATAAGCATCTATGCCGCGGGACATTCCGCAGAAGGGTCGCTGTCCATCCTGGACCTTCACACCAGGGCCGGCAAACAGCTCGTCTGGATAGGGATTTCCCTTGTCGTGGGACTTGTCATACTCTTCGCCATAAAACCTTATCTGTGGGAGGTAATCTCCACCCCGGCCTATGTATGCGTGCTCCTGCTGCTGATGTTCACCATAGTGTTCGGAACGGAGATCAACGGTTCCAAATCCTGGTTCAGGCTCGGCCCGGTGAGCTTCCAGCCCTGCGAGGTCTCGAAGATCTGCACCTCGCTCGTCCTGGCGCACTTCCTGCGCGGGCACGGATTCAACTCCTCGCGCCTGAGGGACACTCTCCTGACGCTGGCCATCGTGGGCCTGCCGGCCGTGCTGATATTGGCCGAAAAGGAGACGGGCACTGTCCTCATCTATCTCGGATACATATTCGTGCTCTACCGCGAGGGGCTCTCCGGATGGTGGATAATGCTGCTTCTGCTGCTCATCACGCTGTTCATCCTGTCCATCAAGTTCCCGCTCTGGGTGGCGTTCATCTCATTGGCAGTCATAATATTGGCATACTACCTCATAACGCGGGGCTCCATAGCGAAGACGTTCAAGGCCAGGCGACAGCTGCGGCTGTTCATCATTATGGTCGCAGTCATCGGGTCGGTCACCATACTCGGTTCGGACCTGGTGTTCGACCACGTGCTCAAGCCGCACCAGAGGCAGAGGGTGGAGGTTCTGCTGGGCATCAAGGACGATCTGGCAGGCGCCGGATACAATGTCAATCAGTCGCTTATCGCGATAGGCTCGGGCGGATTTGCCGGGAAGGGCTATCTGGAAGGGACGCAGACCACCTACGGATTCGTGCCGGAACAGAGCACGGACTTCATCTTCTGCACGATAGGCGAGGAGTTCGGATTCATCGGGTGCTTCATCCTCATCGCGCTGTTCTCGTATCTTATCTGGCGCATCCTGAAGGTGGCGGAAGAGAGCCGCGACCCGTTCAACAGGGTGTACGGCTACTGCATAGCGTCGTGCTTCTTCATGCACATGGTGATAAACATCGGAATGACCGTCAAGCTGATGCCCGTCATAGGGATTCCGCTTCCGTTCATCAGCTACGGAGGCTCTTCCCTGCTGTCCTTCACGGTGATGCTCTTTATCTTTCTGTCCCTGGTCAAACACGAGAAAAGATATTTTTA
>CAYMDZ010000059.1:0-5625 GCA_964389355.1 uncultured Muribaculaceae bacterium
AGAACATCTCGAAGGGCAAGGTAAGAACACAGTATAAAACTATAATCAAGTAAATTTATGGGTGCTTTTCACGCATATGATATCCGCGGCATCTACGGAGAGGATTTCGACAGGACCGTGGCATATAAGATCGGGTATTTCCTGCCTGAACTTCTCAATACGATGAAGGTTGCGGTCGGAAGGGACTGTCGCGTCTCTTCGCCGGAGATCCACGACGCTCTGGTGCAGGGCATCTGCGACGCCGGTGCCGACGTCTATGACCTGGGCCTCACCAGCACCCCTATGGTGTATTTCGCGACTGCCAATTACGGCTTCGAGGCTTCGGTGCAGATCACGGCCTCGCACAACCCGGGCAATTACAACGGAATGAAGGTTTCCCGCCGTCTGGCGCTGCCGGTGGGCCTGGACAGCGGTCTGGGCCAGATAAAGCAGTGGATAGACGAAGAGCGTCCCACCCCTGTCGCAGCCGCGCGGGGCGAAGTGCATCCGTTCGATATCCATAAGGACTATATGGACTTTATGCTCAAGTACAGGGGCGACTACTCGAACCTTAACATAGTTTTCGACCTGTCCAACGGTATGGCCAATCTGTTCGCGAAGGAAGTGTTCGGCGACGGTCCGAAGTATCTGTTCGACGAGATGGACGGACGTTTCCCCAACCACGACCCGAACCCTCTGGTGGCCAAGAATGTGGAGCCGCTGCGTCAGGCCGTGAGGGAGGCCGGCGCGGATATCGGGGTCATCTATGACGGAGACGCCGACCGCGTGATGTTCGTGGACGAGAAGGGGGATTTCGTGGCCCCGGACCTCATAATAGCGATGATGGCCCTGTATTTCTGCGACGAGAGGGGGGCGAAGAATCCGAAGGTGCTTCAGGAGATACGCAGTTCGAAGGCCGTGGCTGAATATCTGGCCGCCTACGGCGCCGATGTCCATACCTGGAGGGTCGGCCGCGCCTATGCCGCACCGAAACTCCGCGACATAGACGGTCTCTGGGGCGGGGAATTGGCCGGGCATTACTATTTCAAGGACTTCTTCTATTCCGACAGCGGACTTCTGGCCTCGCTCATAGTGCTCAGGATCGTATCCGCCCTGAAGAAGAGGGGCATCACCTTCAGCGGACAGATCGCCCGCATCGCCAGGTACCAGAATTCCGGCGAGATCAACTTCCGTCTGGATGACAAGGCCGGAGCGATGAAGGCGGTGTGCGACCATTTCCGCGAGACGCTCGGCAAGCCGGACACCTTTATGGATTTCGACGGCTTCAGACTGGAATATCCTACCTGGTGGTTCAACATAAGGCCTTCGAACACGGAGCCTTATCTGCGCTTCATATGCGAAGCCACCACCCGTGAGGAGCTTAACGCCCGCATCATCGAGGTAAGCGACATATTGATTCATCAGTTCGGCGGTATCCGCAGCTAAAGGCCGTGACGTATATTTTTGATCTGGACGGCACCCTTTACGACAAGAAGGGTCTCAAGAAATGGATGGCTCTCAAGGCCATCCGCGATTTCCGTCCCCTGAAGATGTTTCTCGCGGAGAAGAAAAGCCGCGAGGAGCTTTGCCTGCTCGAGACCGGGGAAGTGAGCTATGAGCGTCTGTATGAATGCATTGCGAAATACAGCGGCCGCAGCGTGGCCCAGGCCCGCAGGTGGTATGAGCAGTGGTATATGCCGAGTATGGTAGCTCAGATCCGCCGGCACTGCCCGCTCCGGCCCGGCATCAGGGAAAAATTGGACCGCATAAAGGCCGAAGGCGACGGGATGGTCATCCTGTCCGATTACGGCAGCATACACGAGAAACTGCAGGCCATAGGGCTCGACGAGTCGTATTTCAGCCGGTTTCTGGATTCTCCCTCCATCGGCGGGTACAAACCGTCTGCGGGGGTGTTCAGAAGGACGCTCGAGATTATCGGCGCGAAGCCTGAGGACTGCATTATGATAGGGGACAACCCCGTGAAGGACGGAGGCAGTGAGAAGGTGGGGATAAGATACATGCACATAGAAGACTTTTTGAAACAATAACCGGTTAATGAGACTCAGAATCAGACAGCTGGCATTGCTCCTGGCCGGAGTTATGCCAATGTTCTCCTGTCAGAAGGATGAACCCGCGGAGCCGTCTGTAACGCAGCCCGAGGGTTATGCACAGCTGCTGCGGATATACAAATCCTCGCAGCGGTATTCGGACGTCATGGTGGAGGATTCGTCTCTGGTGCTGGTTTCTTCCGAAGGGGAGACGGTCGTGATGTCATTGGCCGATATGGTGGTGGAGCCCGACCCGGTCTCTTCGGCGCAGGTGGTGGCCGTGGGCTCGGACGGCAGATGGATGGTGGGCGGTGTCAGCACGCGGGTTTACCGGAACGGGGAGCTTTCCGATGAGGACGCCATCCCGTTCTACCTGTATTTTTCCACCGACAAGAGTCTTCACCTTCGCATAAGCAACGGCAACCACCTGGTGATCAAGAAGAAATCCATACAGATTCCGACCGTTTACCTCACCACCACCGACAGGTCCGGCATAACCAGCAAGGAGGAGTACAAGACGGGGACCATCACGATAAAGGACCCGTCGCACCTGTATTGGGACAAGAGCGAATTTGAGGCGCCCATGCGCATACGCGGGCGCGGGAACTCCACCTGGGGTATGCCGAAGAAATCATACAAGATCAAGCTCGACGAGAAGGCCTGCATATTCGATATGTCCACCGACAAGGAGTGGTGTCTGCTGGCCAATTACTGCGACAAGTCGCTTCTTCGCAACATCACGGCGATGGAGATCTCCCGCAGGCTCGGTTTCAGCTGGACTCCGAAGATGTATTCGGTGGAGGTGTATCTGAACGGAAGATATGACGGAGTGTACTGCTTCAGCGAGCACAAGAAAGTGTCCAGGGAGAGGGTGAACATAGACGTGGACGCCGGGGATATGTTCTTCGAGATAGACCAGTCGCAGGACGAGCCTGTCTGCTGGACCACGGCGCACGGCGCTCCGATGATGTTTTCTGACCCGTCCAACCCGACGGAAGAGCAGATTGCCTATGCCAAGGCCTTCTTCAAGGGCTTCGAGGACGCACTCTGGAACAAGGAATTCTCCACCGTGTACGGCACCTACATAGACAAACGTTCGTTCATCAACAACTTCATAATCCAGGAACTCACGAAAAACGTGGACGGGAACCTGCGCAAAAGCTCATTCATTACCCTTCCCGTGAACGGCAAGCTGGAGATGTACCACGTGTGGGATTTCGACATAACGCTCGGGAACTGCGACTACTACGGGGACGGACTTCCCACCTGGCAGGGCTGGTGGGTGAAGGACCAGGGTGCCATCGGCAGGTATCACGGATGGTATTACAGGCTCTTTATGGACGCGGATTTCACTGCGGAGGTGAAGGCCCGCTGGGAGGAGATATATCCTCAGCTGCAGACCATCCCGGACTACATACAGGAACAGGTGAACCTTCTGGGCGATGCCCCGGAGCGGAATTTTCAGCGCTGGAAGATACTTTCCACCTATGTATGGCCGAACGCGAAGATCACGGGCTCCTACGAGGGCGAGGTGGACTGGCTGCTGGAGAACTACAATAAAAGATTGGCATGGATAAACTCGCAGATAAAAAGCTGGTAGCGGCGCTCGCCGCCGTGCTTCTCGCTGTGTTCAGCGCGGGGGCGTATGACATAAGGGACGATCTGGGCAGGCTTGACAAGGTGCTTTCCGGCAGTATGGACTGGATCGGAGCCAAGGAGGATCGGCTTCAGCGTCTGGAGCTGGACCTTCGTGGGGTGAATGACCCGAAAAAGCGTTATGACCTCTGCACCAGGCTGTACGACGAGTATTATTCCTTCCAGTTCGACAGGTGCCTGGAGACGCTGGACATTCAGGAGGAGGCTGTCAGGTCGCTGAAGGACAGGAACCTGTACAATCAGTGCCGGCTCCGCAGGGCCTCGCTCTATTGCGTGGGCGGATATTATAAGGAGAGTGAGGCCGTGTTCTCGGCCCTGGACACTCTGTCCTTCTCCAAGGACGCGCTTCTGCTGTGGTACGACCTGAGGCAGCGCTTCTGCAACGATTTCACTTCCGGCGGCCGTCCGGCTTCGGGAATGCTGGGCCAGGCGAGCTACTACAGGACCCGTTATCTGCAGATATGCCCGGAGAACACCTTCGATTACGAATTTATGCAGCTGCTGGAATATATGGGCACCCAGCAGTTCGAACAGGCCGGTGAGATAGCCGGGAGCCTGGTTTCAAAATACAGCCCGTCTTCGCACGAATACGCGAAGGCCGCCTACTATCTGGGCGTGCTGTGCGACAAGACCGGGGACTTCCCCGGAGTGATACACTGGTACTGCGAGTCCGCGAAGGCTGACATATTCTCGGCGGTGAAGGACAACGCCGCGTTATACAGTATATCGCTCAATCTGATCAGCAAGAACATGCAGGTCGAGCGTGCGTTCTCCTATACCCAGAAGGCCCTGGAGGACGCCGTCTATTACAATGCTAATCTCCGCCTTGTCCAGATCGTGCGCTCCCTGCCGGGCATAGAGGCCGCATACGCCAGCGAGAGGGAGGAGTCGGAGCGGCAGCTGAAGATAGCGGTCATCGTGATGATAGTGCTTCTGTTCTCATTGGCAGTGTTCGTGGTTCTGCACACGCGCAACCATCGCCGGCTCAGGAAGACCGTCGATGCGCTGTACGAATCCAAGGAGGCCACCCAGGAGTTCCTGGCGCTGTCCCTGTCCACGAGTTCAGCCTATCTGGACAAGCTCCGCCCGTTCATAAGCCGCAGCCAGATGGACGCCGAGCTGAAGAACTTCTACAATTCCTTCGACACCGCCGTGCTCCAGCTGTATCCGGACTTCGTGGCGGAATTCAATTCGCTTCTTCTGCCGGACAAACGGGTCGTCCTCAAGCCGGGCGAGATTCTGAACACCGAACTTCGCATCTATGCGCTCATCAGGTTCGGCGTCACCAAGTCGACCCATATCGCTTCGCTTCTGCGGTATTCGGTGAACACCATCTACAACTACAAGACTCAGATGAAGTTCTGCGCTATAGACCAGAACACGCCTTTTGACGAGCAGATAATGCGGATAGGGGGACACAAATAGTCCACTTTTTTGAAAGGCTATTCCGTTGATATGTGGGCATTTGGTTCTCCGGATGTCCACTTTTTTATTATCCCGGCGCTTTCGGGCGCTCGCGGGGTTTATAAAATCGTTAAATTTGTAATCGCACATAATTAAAATATTAAACCAAACAACCAATCGTTTAAAAATGAAAAAACATTTTTGCGGAACTATTTTAATAGCTTTTCTGTTTGCCCTTCTTTCTGAAGGTGTCTCTTTCGCACAGGCTTTCTCCGGCGTAGTCAAGGAGGCCGGCGGAGCTCCCGTTGTGGGTGCGGCCGTAGTGGTGGAAGGCACATCGAGGGGAACGCTTACAGATCTGGACGGAGCCTGGACTCTCAGCGGAGTCGAAGCTTCCGACAAACTCGAGATTTCCCTTATGGGTTACAAGACCGTCGTCGTGGAGGCATCCAGGGCTGCGGTCGTCATTTTGGAAGAGGACAACCTTTTCCTGGAAGATGCAGTGGTTGTAGGTTACGGTGTTCAGAAGAAGAGCGTC
>CAYMDZ010000060.1:0-5568 GCA_964389355.1 uncultured Muribaculaceae bacterium
AGCACTACAGATTCTGGCTCTGTCAGTGAGGGTTCGAATCCTTCTATCTCAACTTTTCTTAGAGGCTGTTTCGCGACAACTTCTTAACGATGGCGGGGTAGCTCAGCTGGTTAGAGCGTCGGATTCATAATCCGGAGGTCGCGGGATCGTGCCCCGCTCCCGCTACATTCACTCTAATTAACACAGATATGAATCTTAGAGACATAAAAAAGGACATTGAGTACGTTCTCGGCGCATTTATCGAGGATTGCTCAGTAGTGGCTGCCGTACGTCCACAGACAGACGAGACGGTTGCGGCTTTGATGGAAGAGGCAGTGAACCTCTACAACGAGCTTAAGGATAAGGTTTACGCTAAGGCTGAAGGCAGCCAGAAGGCGCATTTCGCCGCTCTTCGCAAGGAGATTCTCGAGAAGACCGACGCCCTTTACACCAAGCTCAGCGACACGGTGAAGGATACTGTTAAGGAATAACCTTAATACCATATAGTTGAGAGAGACGACCTCAGAAGGGCCGTCTCTTTTTGTGTTCTTTGGCGAAAGTGTTATATTTGTAGGTTATGAGTAAAAAATGGGCATTGTTGCTCTCCCTGTCCATATTCGCCGTCACTTCGTGCAATGCGGTTCAGAACCTGATTCACGATGATGTGGTGGTGGCGAAGGTCGGGAAGCACAAATTATACAGATCG
Source organism: uncultured Muribaculaceae bacterium (assembly GCA_964389355.1). GTDB lineage: Bacteria > Bacteroidota > Bacteroidia > Bacteroidales > UBA932 > Cryptobacteroides. Next base: position 686 of record CAYMDZ010000060.1, read on the forward strand.
GAACTTAGAAAATATATCCCTGCCGGGGTGTCCTCGTCGGACAGCACGAACCTGGCTCTCCAGTACATCAATTCCTGGGCTACGGGTCAGCTTTACAGCGATATGGCGGTAAGCCAGCTGTCCAAGGCAGACCAGGACGTGACCTCGGAACTGGAATCCTACAGGCGTTCGCTTCTGCGTTTCCGCTATGAGCAGCAGTTTGTAAACGAGAGACTTGACACTCTCATCACCGAGGACCAGATGATGTCGTTCTACAAATCCCACCAGAGCCTGTTCAACCTCGAAAGGCCGATTCTCAAGGTGCGTTTCATCGATATCGTGAAGACTTCCGAGCAGCGGGAGTCCCTCATAAAGAAGATGTCCTCGAACCGTCCGTCCGATGTGGTGGCCGTGGACAGCCTGGCGCGTGTCTTCGCCATAAAGTATTTCGACAATTCGCAGACCTGGATGGACGCCTCCACCCTGGCCAAGGAATTCGGAACGGATTATCTTACAATGCTTTCGCAGTACAGAAACAATTATATCACCATAGAATCTTCGGATATGGCGGACGTGAAGGTGGCCTATGTGCGCGAGATGAAGAAGAGCGGGGTGGCGCCGTACGAATTCTGCATAGACAGGATAAGGGAATATATCCTCAGCGAGAGAAAACGTGAACTTCTGGTCGCTTTGGAACAGAGATTGCTTGATGAGGCCTCCGACAAAGGTCAATTCGTTATTTATTAAGGTATGAAAAAAGTTTTGGTTGTACTCGCCTGTCTGCTCGGCACTGTATGCTCTCAGGCTCAGAAATACAGCGGCCTGGCTGACAAGACGGTGGCTGTTATCGGCGGAGAATTCGTGATGCTGTCCGACATCGAACAGGAAGTGCGTATGATGCGCACCCGCGGCTATTCTTCCGACAAGGCCATCCGCTGCGACATTCTGGAGCAGATATTGGCCAGCAAGCTGCTGCTTTCGCAGGCACGCATCGACTCCCTTACGGTGAATCAGGAGATGGTGACTGCCAATCTCAACGACCGTATCAGCAGTCTGCTTACAGACCTGGGCGGCGAGGAAGCCGTGGAGCAGTATTTCGGCAAATCCGTAAGCAAGCTCCGCGAGGAGTGGCGCAAGCAGCTCGAGGAGATGTCCCTCACCCAGCAGGAGCAGCAGGAGATAGCGAAGAAGATACCGGAGATAACCCCTTATGATGTAAAGCAGTATGTGGACACCACCGGCAAGGCCAACCTTCCGGAGATTCCGGCCCAGTACCAGATGAGCCAGATCTGCGTATATCCTGACCGTGAGGCTGCCAAGCTGGCCGCTAAGGAGAAGCTACTGGAAATCCGTGAGAGAATCGTGGCCGGTGAGAAATTCACCACCCTGGCGCGCCTTTATTCGCAGGACCCGAGCAACGCCCGCAGCGGCGGCGACCTGGGTATGGCGAACAAGTCAGTATTCTGGACCTCGTTCTCCGACGCAGCGATGGCCCTCAAGCCCGGCATGGTGTCTAACATAGTGGAAACCCCTGACGGATACCACATTATCGAGATGGTCAGCAAAAAGGGCGACATGTTCCACGCCAGGCACATCCTCATCAAGCCGGAGTACACCACCGAGGATATGGAGAAGGGATATGCCAAGCTCGACAGCATCAGAACAGAGATCATAGGCGGAACCATCACCTTTGAGAAGGCGGTCCGTAAATACAGCGAGGACCCTGCCACCAGGACCAATGACGGCCAGATGGCCGACCCGAGCACGGGATCTTCATATTTCGCAGTGGATCAGATGAAACCGGCCGACTACAAGGCCGTGTCCACCCTTATCGAGGGCGAGATCTCAGAGCCGTTCTCTTCTACCGACAATGAAGGCCGCGGCGCCTATACCGTGGACGGCGGCAACCTCGTGTACAAGATAATCCGTCTGGACAAGGTGCTCCCCGCACACGTGGCTTCCTTCGAGAAGGATTACGACGTTCTCTACAACAATGTCCAGAACATCAAGCAGAACGAGGCCATCAACGACTTCATCTCCCGGAAGATAAAGGAAAGCTACATCGTTATAGACCCTATGTTCGCCGATTGCGAGTTCTCTAGAAGCGGATGGTCCGAGAAGGTAAGAAAATAATATCCTTCGCCCTGTTTCTGGGTCTGTCGGTCTTCGTTCTGGCCAAGCCGGACGGCGAAGACCGTTATGTCCGTCTGGTCAAGGCCAAGTCCGTCAAGATAATCAGCGACGATTCAGGCAAGACCTTCCGTGAAGCCACGGAGGCCACATTCCTGCACAACAACACGACCCTGGTCTGTGACACGGCCTACTGGCGGGTCGATGACAACATCATCAACGCCATAGGCAACGTATGCCTCTCGCAGGAAGGCACTGAACTGACCAGCCAGAAGCTGGACTATTTTGTGAACGACAACCTGGCCCAGTTCCGCGGCGGCGTGGTTCAGCTCCGTGACAGGGAGAACAACACCCTGCGCACCCATTATCTGGACTACAATACTGCCGACAGTGTGGCCGTGTTCTCGCACGGCGCCTCGATGAAGGACAAGGACGGCCAGATCATAGAAAGCATGGACGGCACGTACAGTTCGAAGGACAAGCTTTTCTCTTTCGAGAAGAATGTGAACATGTTCACCGACTCGGTGTTCATCAGAACCAATGTCCTGGACTATCATACAGATACGCAGAAGGCCGTATTCAAGACCGAGATAGACTTCTGGAAGGACGGCAACATGCTTTCCGCGGGCCGCGGATGGTATGCGCGCGAGACGGAACTGTTCTTCTTCACGTCCGACGTCCACGCCACCACCGAAGAGCAGGAGACATGGTGCGATTCCCTGTATTTTTACAAGATTCCGAACAACGTTCTGATGCGCGGCAATGTCCAGCTGCAGGACAGTCTGCACAATACTTCGGCCGTATCCCGCTATATGTTCTACGAGGACAGCCTCTCCACCATCACCCTGATGGACGAGGCCGCCGTAGCCATAATCACCGAGGACCAGGCCAATCAGAAAGACACCCTGTATTTCGGCGCCGACACGCTGGTTTACTATACATTGAGGTATTGCGACATCCCTGCCGGGGAACTGTCCGCATCCACCTCGCGAAAGGAAGAGATAATGACCGACCCTGTGGGTGAGTACAGGGCGAAGGCTGCCGAGGCGGCTGCCAAGGCAGCAGCCGAAGCGAAGGAGAAGGCTGCGGGCACGCGTCCCGGTCTGGCTCCGACAGCCGCAACCCCTTCTGCTTCGGCCAAGCTCCCCGATGGCGAAAAGCCCGGGGCCGTTGGCCTGACGGAAGACGCACCGGCTTCGAAGGTGGAGGCCGTGGATAGCACGGAGGTACCGGCTCCGGTGGACAGCATTGCGGTCACCAGTGACAGTACTCTGGTCGCAGATGCTTTAGTGCCGGTTACGACAGACAGTACGCTAATGGACATTCCGGTGGCATCCGACAGCATATCTGCGGACATTCCGGCAGTGGCTGACAGCGTTGCGGCGGTCATTGACAGTACGGCCGTGGCGGTGACGGATACGATTCCGCCGGCTCCGGACACCACGAAGGTGGGATTCGCCTATGCGCTTGGCAATGTGAAGATATTCCGAAAGGACATTCAAGTGAGGTGCGATTCGATGCGCTACAGCGATCTGGACAGCATTGCCCGGTTCTACAAGGACCCTATAGTCTGGAACGAGGAGAACAGGCAGTATTATTCGGATTCACTGGCCCTGCTCGTGAAGGGTAACTCCATAGACCGCGCGTCGCTGATGTCGAACGCCTTCGTGGTTACGCAGGAGGATCCTTCGCTGTATGATCAGATTCGCGGTGCGGAGATAATGGCGTATTTCGATTCCACGGCGGCGCTCAGGCGTTTCGATGCGCTCGGCGAGGCTGTGGCGGTGTTCTTCCTGGAGGAGAACGGGCGCCTGGCCACTGTGAACAAGGTGGAGTGCAAGATGCTTTCCGGCAATTTCGTGGACGGAAAGATGGACAGAATCTACTACTACGACACGCCGAAGAACGACGGCTATCCTATAGTTCAGTTCCCGGAGAAGGACAAGCTGCTCAAGGGCTTCAAGTGGGAGCCGGAGAAGCGTCCGATGGGGAAGGAGGACATAACGACACTCAGTGTAAGGCCTTCACAAAGAGGGTATTATGCTGCGCGTCCGCGGGCGGAATTCACCCAGACGGACGTATATTTCCCTGGATACATAAAGTCGGTTTATGCTTCCATCGACGCCCGCGACAGGGCGAGGGAGCAGGCCGAACGTGAGAAGAAGATATTGGCAGAACAGAAGGAGGCCGGACTGGACACGCTTGGAGTGCGAGACAGCGTGAAGGTGGCTCTGGACAGCACTGCGGTGGCAGCGGACTCGCTCGCCGTGACGGCAGATTCTCTGAGCACTGCATCGGGCGCGACGGATTCGCTGTCAGTTCAGCAGCCTGTCCGCAAGACCTTCATCGACAAGGTGAACGACTGGTTCGACCAGCTGCGCAAGAAACGTGAAGAGCGCTGGGCACGTCTGGATGAGAGGGATGCACGCCGCGAGGCCGCCAGAAAGGAGAAGGCTCTGCAGAAGAAGCGTGAAAAGACGCGCAAGGAGCTGATAGAAAAGCAGAAACAGGACAAACGCGAGAAGGAGATTCTCGACAAGTATATTCAGTATTACGAAAAGCAAAAACAAAAGGAAGATGGAAAAATTGGTAGATAGGTTCCTGCGCTACGTGGCCATAGACACGCAGTCGGATGAAGAGTCTCAGACTCAGCCCAGCACTTCGAAGCAGTTGAATCTGCTTTCATTGCTTCGTGATGAACTGGTGGCTTTCGGTGTGGAGGCCAGCCTCGACGAGAACGGTTATGTAATAGGACATATTCCTTCAAATACGGA
>CAYMDZ010000061.1:0-5489 GCA_964389355.1 uncultured Muribaculaceae bacterium
AACGGTCCGAAGACCTTGATGCCCTGCCCGATGGCCTTTTTCAGCGCAGGGATGATGATGTCCTGCTCCTCGCTTCCCAGCAGGCCGCCGTCTCCGCTGTGCGGATTCAGGCTGAGCACGCCTATGGTCGGATTCGGGATGGAGAAATCCTTGATGAGTGACTCCTTCATAAGGGCGAGCTTGCTCAGGATGCTCTCTTCAGTGACTGCTGCGGGCACGTTCTTGAGAGGAATGTGTCCCGTAACCACGCCGAGTTTGATTCGGTTGCTGACCATAAGCATGGTCACGTCCTTCACCCCGAAGGCGTTCTGAAGGTATTCCGTATGTCCCGGGAACTTGAATCCCTGGGTTGACATCGATTTCTTGTTGATAGGTCCGGTCACCAGCACGTCGATTTTGCCCGCCTTGATATCCCCGGTGGCTTTCTCCAGGCAGGTGATGGCATCCTGCGCCGCTACGGCCGTGGCTGTTCCCGGCTCGGCATAGGCGCTGTCCTCCAGGCACTCCATGATGTTGATTTTCTTCGGCTGCAGCTGCTCAATGTCCCTGATGGAATTGAGCTCGAGGTGCTCGATCTCCGGAATGGTCTTGCAGTAGAAATTGAAAAGTTTGGATGACCCGTACACGACAGGGGTGAGCTGGTCGAGAATGCGCTCGTCGCTGAGCGCCTTGATGATCACTTCGTATCCGATACCGTTCGAATCCCCCTGGGTGATACCTACTATTATCTTGTTGTTCTGTGGCATATTTATATTGTTTGTTCTTCTGATTCCGTCAATTCCGCCAATGAGTCCAGATATCCCTGGTCGGTGTGCAGAGGGCCGTTCCTGTAGGCGCTTACTGCCAATTCGTCACACCTCTCGTTCTCCGGATGCCCCGCGTGACCCTTGAGCCAGTGGAAAGTGACCCTGTGAGCCCTGTACAGCGGAAGAAACTCCTGCCAGAGATCGGGGTTCTTGACCTTCTTCCAGTTTTTCCGTTCCCAGCCGAAAAGCCACTTTTCGGTGATGGCCTTGACCACATACAGGGAGTCGGAATAAATCTCGATGACTGCATTCTGCCATCTGATGGCCTGCAGCCCTTTTATGACTGCCAACAGCTCCATCCGGTTGTTCGTGGTAAGTTCGAACCCTTCGCTCATCTCCTTCACGTGTTCCCCGCACTTGAGCACCGCGCCGTACCCGCCCGGACCGGGGTTGCCGCTCGCAGCTCCGTCCGTGTAAAGATATATGACCGGTTTTTCTTCCACTTTCGTGCAAATTTAATTATTTTTGCGCAATTCACTGTATTAACATTGAAAAGTGATAATTCGCCGTGCCGTCTTCTTCGGGACCTGTGGCCGCCCGTGGCCATCATGAACGGGGGGACCGCCGCAGGCGGTGGGATGGAGCGAAGCGGAAGGTCTGCGAAGAAGTGCGGCCGGCGAATGAAGGATAATTGTGAAAAAAGGTAACGTAGTCGTATGAATATACTGGTAACAGGAGCAAACGGGCAGCTGGGAAAGTCTCTGAGGGACGCCAGCCTGTACAGCGGAGACCATTTCGTCTTCACTGACGTGACTGAATCCACCGAGGAGGAGACCCTGAACCTGGACATCACCAATCCTGAAGCCCTGCAGATAGTCTGCGAAAGCGAGAAGATAGACCTCATCATCAACTGCGCGGCCTACACCGATGTCGAGAAGGCCGAGGACGATGTCTTTATGGCTGACCTCATCAACCACGTCGCCCCTTCGTACCTCGCGGCCGTCGCCCTGGAGCGGGACATACCCCTGCTTCACATCTCCACGGACTACGTCTTCTCCGGCAGGAACCATCCGTACCCATACTGCGAGAAGGACATCCCAGAGCCTGCCAACGTTTACGGCACCACCAAGCTGGCAGGGGAGGACGCCATTATGAAATCCGGCTGCAAATATATAATCATCCGCACTTCGTGGATGTATTCCCCTTACGGCAAGAACTTTATGAAGACGATGCTCGCATCTTTCTCCAGAAGAAAGGATGTGAATGTGGTCTATGACTCCGTGGGCACGCCCACTTGCGCAGGCGATCTGGCCGGGGCCATAATGCACATAACAGGGGACAGGCAGCTTCTCTCGAAGACCGGCCTGTACCATTTCTCGAATGAGGGTGTGGCGTCGTGGTATGATTTCGCGCAGGCCATCTGCACACTGAGCGGTTCGGAGTGCCGCGTGCATCCGGTCCTGGGTACAGAATATCCCACCAAGGCCAAGCGCCCGATGTATTCGGTCCTGGACAAGTCACTTTTCAAAAAAACGTTCGGAATAGAAATCCCGCACTGGGAAACTTCCCTTAAAAACTGTCTTAATCAACTGTAAATTATGAAACTGCTCAAGACCGCACTGCTGTCCGTGCTGCTGGTTCTGTGCGCGGTGAAATCTTCCGCCAGGGTGCACGAGTACAGATATGTGGAGACTTACTGTCAATACATCCCTGTCCTGTTCATCCTCAGCTCGGATCTTTTCGGCATAGAAAGCAGGCACGAGTTCGTGCCGCGCGTCATCAATCTGGGCACCACCGTGCTCTGCCAGACTGCCATCACCTATCCGCTCAAATGGTGCATCAAGGAGGAACGGCCCGATGGAACTGCCTATAATTCATTTCCTTCCGGACACACCGCCGCCACTTTCGCTTCCGCCGAGATGATACGCATGGAATACGGCTGGGGCTGGGGTGCGGTCTTCTATGTCAACGCCGTGTTTACAGGGGCGATGAGGGTCGTGCACAAGAGGCACTGGTGGTGGGATACCGCCGCCGGCGCGGTGATAGGAATCGGCAGCGCGCATCTGGGAAAATTGGCATCCGACAGGATAAATCTGGCACTGTTCCCGGATTCCTTTACACTTACCTACAATTTTTAGGGCAGAGGGGGTGTATTTATTCAAAAAAATAGTACTTTTGCACCGCAATTGAAGTTGAACCAATACTATTTTTATGGTACTGAGAAATGAACAAATCACTCGTTACCGCAGCAATGTTGCTGCCCTGCTTCCTTGCGCACTCGCAAGAGGCTGACGAGCCCGGTGGTGCTGCCGAGCTGAACGTAATTGCCAGGGCTGAATATCTGTATTCGGACCCGCTTGGCAACACATCCCTTTACACGCTTCTGGAAGGCTCTCTTTCGGAACATTTCTCTTACAGCGTATCCAACCACTGGCTGAGCTCCGCTCCCGGATCGCTTTACACGAACACATTCCGTTCCGATGACGTCAACTGGCTCGACTGGGCTTATCTGACGTATTCGGAAGGCGCTTTTGACGTGAATCTGGGCAAGATGCCTCTGCTCTGGGGAACCTACGAGTTCGATGAGTACGACTACAATATCCATCTTCCGTTCGCGTCTTCGGTGTGGAACTGTATGAACTCCTATCAGTGGGGGCTTTCCGTCACATATAACTATTCCGAATGGGGAAGGCTGGAGGCCGGCGTGTCCACGTCGCCTTACGGCGAGCATTTCTTCACGAGCGGGCTGTATTCGGTCGGTGCGCGCGCTGTGGCCGAAGGGGATTACCTGTCTTCCCGCATAGCATATTACGGATTCCAGACCGGCGACGGACTTCAGGGTGCGCTCAGTGCCGGCATCAAGTCCAATATTCTGGACAATCTCTCGCTTGCGTTCGACGTGCAGACCGTGGTGGGAAGCGATGAATATGTCCTGGTGGCGGGGCAGACGGCGTCCATGGCCGTGGATTATGCCCCGAGCGATGAGATTGGCCTGCGTCTGTACACAGGCTTCGAGAGGAATCAGGAACTGGAGATGAACACTGACACGGCAGGCGCACTGGTAGCCTGGTCGCCGCTTGAAAATGTCAGGCTCCACGCCCTGTGCGCATACAAATGGGGAAATGAAGAGATATCTTCGGCTTTACAGTTCAGTGTAGGTTTAACTTGTTCTTTCGGTAAGAAATGGTAGAGGAGAAAGATGTTATCATCAGTCTCGAGCATATTTCACACTGGTTCGGTGAAAAACAGGTGCTCGACGACATCAATCTTTACATTAAAAGAGGCGAATTCATTACTTTCCTGGGTCCTTCTGGATGTGGCAAGACCACGCTCCTGAGGCTCATAGCGGGATTCCTTACCCCGTCCGAGGGCGTGATTACCCTTGAGGGGAAGGACATTTCCGAACTGCCGCCGCACAAGCGTCCGCTCAACACGGTGTTTCAGCGTTACGCGCTGTTCCCGCACCTGGACGTGTACGACAACGTGGCATTTGGTCTCAAGCTTCAGAAACTCCCCGTCGAGGAGATAGACAAGAGGGTGGAGAAGGTGCTCAAGCTCGTGTCGATGACCGACTACGAGGACAGGAACGTGGATTCCCTGTCCGGAGGTCAGCAGCAGCGCATCGCCATAGCCCGCGCCATTGTGAATCAGCCGAAAGTCCTTCTGCTGGACGAGCCGCTCAGCGCGCTTGACCTTAAGATGCGCAAGGACATGCAGATAGAACTTAAGGAGATGCACCGCCAGCTGGGCATCACCTTCATCTATGTGACTCACGATCAGGAGGAGGCCCTCACCCTGTCGGACACCATCGTGGTGTTCAACGACGGCCGCATTCAGCAGATAGGCACTCCGACGGACATCTACAACGAGCCTAAGAACGCGTTCGTGGCCGACTTCATAGGGGATTCGAACATCCTGGACGGAGTGATGCCGTGTGACAGGAAGGTGCGTTTCGCGGGTCACGAGTTCGAATGCGTGGACACCGGGTTCGCTCCTGACGAGCAGGTGGACGTGGTGGTCCGCCCCGAGGACATCTACATAATGTACAATACCGAGGCCGCGCAGTTCACGGCCACCGTCAAGTCCTGCATATTCAAGGGCGTGCACTACGAGATGTATGTGGACACAGACCTGGGCTATGAGCTTATGATTCAGGACTACAACGCCTTCGAGGTGGGGCGCGAGGTGGGCCTTATCATAAAGCCGTGCGACATACAGGTGATGCACAAGGAACTCTGCAACGAATTCGAGGGCGAGATGACTTCGCCTACCACGGTGCTGTTCCTGGACGACGAGTACGAGTGCCTGGACTGCGGCCTGGAGAAAGGTGACAAGGTGCGTGTGCAGGTGGACTTCGACAAGGTGGACCTGATGGACAACGAGGAGGACGCCATAGTGTCCGCCCACATCCGCAACATCCTCTACAAGGGTGACCACTATCATCTGGAGATCAAGACTCCGGAAGGCTACAGGCTTTATGTGGACACGCAGGATGTGTGGGACAAGAACGACCTGGTGGGCATCAACATACTTCCAGAGGACATAAAAATCACGAAGATAGATGGTTAAGAGATCGACCTGGGCGGCTCCGTACTTTATCTTCCTGGTACTGTTCGTGGTGCTGCCGCTGCTGCTGATAGCGTTTTACGCGCTGACGGATGCCAGGGGTGCCTTCACTCTGTCGAACATTACCGCCTTCTTCACCGAGGGCAAGATCGTGAATTCGTTCCTGGTGTCGCTCGA
>CAYMDZ010000062.1:0-5468 GCA_964389355.1 uncultured Muribaculaceae bacterium
AACTGTGCTGAATCATATCAGCGTGTCAAACTTCTACAAAGATATAAATTTTTCTTCCTCTAATGATAATTGTAGTGAGATTTTGTCAGGGCCTGGGGGCTAAATCATGGACGGGAAGTGAATTTGAGGCTACCCCAGCAGCTGCAGGGCGTCGTCGATGGCGACGGCGTCGTCGATGGTGAAGCCGCCGTTAGCGGTGCGGCGAAGCGACGACAGGAAGGCGCCGCTGCCCAGCGCCTCACCCAGATCGCGGGCCAGGGCGCGGATATATGTTCCTTTGGAACAGTCTATGGAAAGTATGGCCGTGGGAAGTTTCTCTCCGGAAAGGTCCGCCACGTTGATTTTCCCCCGGGCGTCGCGCTCTCCGGCCGGTTCAGGTTCCGGAAGCCAGTCCTCCAGGCGGATGTCGTAGATGTTTATCCGCGCGGACTGGATGATACCCGTGTCCTCGAGCGGAAGTCCTGCCTTCAGGCGTTTGCGCGCCAGTTCATACACTCTCACCCCGTCTACGGACTTGGCGCTGAAAAGCGGGGCTATCTGGTCCTGCTCCCCGATGAACTGCGGCAGCACGGCTTCCAGAGAGTGCCTGCTGACCCTGTCCAGAGGGCATCTGCGGTCAATCTCCTTCTCCCTGTCGTAGGACGCCGTGGTGGCCCCGAAGCTGATCCCCGCGCGGTACTGCTTGGCGGAGCGCTGAAGTTCTTCGGCCTTTCGGGTAGCCGGGCCAATGCATACCAGAAGTATCCCCGTAGCCAGCGGATCAAGCGTGCCGGCGTGACCCACCTTCAGGTTCTTCTTCCCGAAATGCCGGCACGCAGCCCACTTGATCTTCCTGATCACGTCGGCCGATGTCCAGCAGTAAGGCTTGTCTATGGGAAGAATTATCCCTTCAGGGTAATCCTCGATGTTATTTGAGAACGGGGATCTTTTCAATTCGCCTTAGATGTCTTCCGCCTTCAAATTCGCTGTCCAGCCAGGCGTCGGTGATGGCGCTGGCCTTCCTGTAAGAGATGAAACGCGCCGGGAGCACAAGCACATTGGCATTGTTGTGCCGCTTGACGAGCTTGCCTATCTCGACATCCCAGGCCAATCCCGCACGAATGACGGGGTGGTGGTTGAGCGTCATCGCCATACCGTTGCCGGTGCCGCAGATCGCAATGCCCTTCTCCACCTCGCCGTTCTCTATGCCCCGGGCCAATTTGTGCGCGAAATCGCAGTAGTCGCAGCTTTCGAGGCTGTCGGTGCCGTAATTGACCACCTCGAGCCCTCTCTTTTCGAGCTTTTTGATCAGTTTGCTCTTGAACCCCACGCCTGCGTGGTCGCTGCAGATACCTATTTTAGCCATATTATGCGATGTGTTTACCAAGTTCTTCGATTCTTCTTACGGCCTCGTCGTGCCCAATGCAGGACAGAATGTCCGCTATGCCAAGTCCGGAACCGCTGCCGGTAAGTCCCAGGCGGATGCAGTTCATAACCTTGCCCATAGGCCACTCCCTGCCGCGTATGTATTCCTCCAGGTCGCTGCCGCTCTTAATGGCTTCAAGCGCCATGGCGTAGTTCTCCGGGGTGCCGAATTTCTTCAGGTCCTTCTCGGTGTATCCGGAAGGTGCGATGAAGAGGTAAGGAGCTATGGTCCAGAAGTCTGACACGAATGTAGCCCTTTCCTTGATGATGCCCACCACCTTCTTCACATATTCGAAGTCGGCCTTGACGCCGTGTTCTTCCAGAATTGGCATATAGAGGGATGCGAGCTCCTCGTCGCTTTTCATGCGGAGGTATTCCTTGTTGTACCACTTGGCCTTGTCCGGGTTGAACTTGGCGCCGCTCTTGCTCACCTTGTCCAGGGAGAAGCTCTGCGCGAGTTCGTCCATCGTGAAGAGCTCCTGCTCCGTGCCCGGATTCCATCCCAGCATTGCGAGCATATTCACGAATGCCTCCGGGAAGTAGCCGTCCTCACGGTATCCGTGGTAGGTCTCTCCGGCTGAATTGGTCCATACGAGAGGGAATACCGGGAACCCCATCTTGTCGCCGTCGCGCTTCGAGAGCTTGCCGTTGCCCACAGGTTTGAGAAGCAGCGGGAGGTGTGCGAACCGCGGCTGCGTGTCCGTCCAGCCGAATGCTTCGTAGAGAAGGTAGTGAAGCGGAAGCGAAGGCAGCCATTCCTCGCCGCGGATTACCTCGGTGATCTCCATAAGGTGGTCGTCCACGATGTTCGCGAGGTGGTAGGTAGGCAGAAGGTCGGCGCGTTTCCAGAGCACCTTGTCGTCCAGGGTGGAAGAATTCACTTCCACGTGGCCGCGGATGAGGTCGTCCATCTTCACGATCCTGTCCTCAGGCATCTTGAAGCGTATGGTCCAGTCCGTGGTCTCATCCAGAAGTCTTTCCACCTCCTCTTTCGGAAGGGTGAGGGAATTGCGGAGCTTGCCGCGGGTCTGGTGGTTGTAGATGAAGGTTTCTCCCTTGGCCTCGGCCTCGGCGCGCAGCGCGTTCAGCTCTTCTGAAGAGTCGAAGGCGTAGTAGGCCCAGCCTGCGTCAATGAGCTGCTCGGCGTATTTGCGGTAGATGTCCCTGCGCTGAGACTGCCTGTAAGGCGCGTGCGGATGACGCTCAGACGGTGTCTCCACCACGTTGCCGTTCTCATCCACTCCCTCGTCGGGGATGATGCCGCACCAGTTGAGTGCCTCGATTATGTATTTTTCCGCTCCGGGAACGAAGCGTGCGGAGTCCGTATCTTCGATGCGGATGATGAAATCTCCGCCTTTCTGCTTGGCATACAGGTAATTGTAAAGTGCCGTGCGAACGCCGCCCATATGGAGAGGTCCGGTAGGGGACGGTGCAAATCTTACTCTTGTCCTTCTCATTTCTGTGATCTTCTGATTGCTGGTGTTGTTTCGAGATCCTTGAGTGCCTCCTCGTCGCCGCTGAGCATACGCGGTTTGTTCTCAGGATCGTATTTTATCTTTGACTTGTTCTCTGTGGTGTTGAATCCTATGTGCCCCGAACCGAAGGTGTCGGTGGTGTCCTTGAACTGGACCTCGCCGCCTTCCGGACGGTACTCGTAGTTGTAGTCCACGATGATGAGATCGTTCTCCTTGATCTCCGGGGCCAATATGTCACTGAACTTGAATCCGGTGGCGATGGCCGTTATCTTGATGGTGTCGTGGATGTCCGGGTCCTTGCTGAGGGTGATGCCGTACTTGAAGTTGTTGTCTCCGCCGGTGTATTCGGCTATGAGGTTGTTCAGCTCGCGGGACTGGTTCATCGTGATGTTCTCGTCGTTCTCTCCCATCGTGATGTTGAGCAGCACCTTGCGGGCCGTCTTGAGGTCGAAGTCGTTAAGGAGCGGAGATTTGAACGTCCTGTCCACGGCGTCCTTGAGCCTGTTCTCGCCGCGACCCTCACCCTGTCCCATAAGCGCCATTCCGCTGTTCTTCATCATGTTCTTGATGTCCTGGAAGTCGATGTTGATGTGACCCTTGATCTTGATGATCTCAATCACGCACTTCACGGCGGTGCAGAGCACTTCGTCGGTTTTGGCGAAGGCCTTGTGGAAAGGAAGGTCTCCGTAGGCGATGTAGAGGTTGTCGTTCTTGATGGTGATGAGGCTGTCCACGTTCTTCTCCAGCTCGTGTATGCCGTCAATGGCTTTGGTAAGCTTCTCCCTGCCCTCGAACTTGAACGGAAGGGTGACTACGCCCACGGTAAGGATTCCCGCGTCCTTGGCCATCTTCGCGATTACGGGGATGGCGCCCGAGCCGGTGCCGCCGCCCATTCCGGCGGTGATGAACAGCATCTGGGTGTTCCCGTCCAGGATCTTTTCACGGATTTTGTCCTGAGATTCGATGGCGGCGTTGCGGCCCCTGGTAGGGTCCGTGCCCGCGCCGAGTCCTTCGCCGAGCTGTATCTTGGTAGGGACGTCACAGGCCGAGAGAGCCTGGGCGTCGGTATTGCAGACTATGAAATTGCATCCCTCTATCTTCTGGCCGTACATGTAGTTGACGGCATTGCATCCGCCGCCGCCCACTCCCAGGACCTTGATGATGGAGTTTGACTTGGCCCAGTCGTTGGGAAGTATCATTTCCAGTGTATTGTCTAATTCGCTCATTGTCTTGCTATTTATTCGTGTTGTCGTCGGTGGCGCTGTCGTAGACTCCTTCAAATATATCTCCGACCTGGGAGGTCATCTGTTTGAAGCTTTGCCCCATCTTGCTGAGGAATCCTATTCCTTTCTTCCTCGGCTGTACGGCCGGCTTGACTGCAGGTTTCGGTTTCTGCACAGGTTCCGGCTCTATGGTCGGCGCCACGAGAATCGGCTCTTCCGTCTCCGCCTCTTCTTCCGCCTTTTTCTCCTGCTCCTTCTTTTCCTCTTCGGCTGCAGGAACGGCGCAGTTCAGGTATTCGTTGTATGCGGCATTGAGCAGCAGACCCTCCAGCGCGTTCTCCTTGGGGGAGCGGAAGAGTGCCGGGTAGGCGATTCTGCAGGGGAGTCCTGTCATCGAAGATACCAGGGAGCAGCAGCAGTGAATCAGCGAGCCGCCGCCGCTCAGGATGATGCCTGCGCGCAGATTGTTGTCCAGCCCGCTTTCGCCTATCAGATGCATCACTGCGTTGAGAATCTCGTTCATACGGCAGTAGATGATCTCCGCCAGGTATTTGACGGTCAGCTGCTGAGACTCGCTGGATGCCGGATTGTCTATCTTGATGGTTTTGTCCGAGAGCGTCTGGAGCCTGTCCGGAGTGCAGAATCCGTAGGCGAGCTTCAGGTTTTCGGCCAATTTGTCCGGAATGTTGCATTCCGTGTGTATGTCCGAGGTGACGACCTTGCCTCCGAACGGGAATGCACCGTAGTAGCGGAGAGCACCCTTGTGGTAAACGGATACCGAGGTCACTTCGGCGCCGATCTCCACCAGCGCCGCGCCGCGGTCCTTCTCCTCTTCCGTGATCACGTTCTCGGATTCGCAGACAGGGGAGAACACGTAGTCGGCTGCGGACAGCCCCACATCGCTAAGCACGCGGTCGATGTTGTCCTTGTAGCGCTTGGCACCCGTGAAGGCGATGAAATGTCCCTCCAGGAAACTGCTGGTGGCGCCTATGACGTCATCTTCGCTTACCTGAAGCATGTCTTCGGTCGAATATGACTGCGGGAGTATGCCGTAGATTATGTCCGTCTTGTTGTCTATTCTGTGGCTCAGCTCGCTGTAGGCGAATTCCGACAGGTCGTGTATGTCGTTCTGCGTAATGTAGGCTGCCGGGTCGCGGTCGTCCATCCTGTGGCTGATGTTCTGCGTCCTGACGTTCCAGCGCGGAAGATTGACCACCGCAAGCGTGATGTGCAGGCCGGTCTGGGCCTGCGCTTCGTTGACCAGGGACCTGAGCGGCGCCGCCACTTTCTGCGGATTGAGGATATTGCCCCTCACTATTCCCTCGGAAGGCAGATTCCTGAAAAAAAGTATCTGATCCGGGGCCCC
>CAYMDZ010000063.1:0-5422 GCA_964389355.1 uncultured Muribaculaceae bacterium
ACGATGGTCTTCAGGGACGAGGTCCCGAGGTCAATTCCAAGCAGATAAGCCATATCAGAACGCCTTTTTGAACTCGTAGAGGTTGATATGTTCCTGCGACGGGCCCAGCAGGGAGATGGCACGCAGGCCGCCCATCGGGGCGTCGTCATCCTCGATCTCATCGGAGAGGAACTTGACGCCCTTCGCCTTCAATTTCGCCACCGCGGAGTCCAATCCATGAACGCCGAGGCCGAAGTGAGCGATCGCGCCCTTCTCGCCGAAGCTGTTCTCATTCGGGTTCTTGGGCTGAATGAGCTCCAGGCGGGAAGTCCCCAGCAGGAGCATGGCATATTCGCCGAAGTCGCAGCTTTCACGGTCAATGACCTTGAAGCCGAAGAGGTCGGTATAGAAGTGGATGGACGCGTCCATGTCGGGCGTATTGACGCAGAGATGATGAATCTCGTAAATTTCTTCCATAAGTGCCTTCTTTACTTGATGATGATGTCGCGGCCGCCCTTTTCGGAGTTGACAGCGACAGCGGCAATGAGGACGATGCCGAAGACGACATTCTTCCAAAGCGGGTCAACGCCGGCCATGTTCATACCGGAGGAAATGGCGGTGACGGTGATGACGCCGATGAGCGTACGCAGGGCGGAGCCCTTGCCGCCGGAGAAGAGCGTGCCGCCCAAAGCCACAGCGGAGATCGCCATCATGTAAAGGTCGTCGCCGACCGTCGGGACGGAGCTCTTCAGCTTGTAGGCATACATCACACCGCCGATGGCAGCGCCGAGGGAGCAGAGAATGAACGCGGCGATCTTCGTCTTCGTGGTGTCCACACCCGCGAGGCGGGCGGCCTTCTCATTCGCGCCGATGGCGAAGATGGATTTGCCGATGGCGGTGTTCTTCTCGATGATGATGACGACGATCAGAATTGCGATCGAGATGTAGAAGCTCACCGGCAGGCCGAGCACCTTCGCGGAAGCCCAGTTGACGACGGCACGCTGCTTGAGCGGAATGTTGGAAGAACCGCCGCCGGAGAGGATGACCGCGACCGCGCGGAAGACGCTTTGGCCGCAGAGCGTGGC
This sequence comes from uncultured Muribaculaceae bacterium, assembly GCA_964389355.1. Lineage (GTDB taxonomy): Bacteria > Bacteroidota > Bacteroidia > Bacteroidales > UBA932 > Cryptobacteroides. The sequence goes on from CAYMDZ010000063.1 coordinate 1,065, forward strand.
AATGAAGGACGGCAGCTTCGCCTTCGAGACGAGCAGACCGTAAATCAAACCGATGGCAACGCCGAAGAGCACCATATAAAGGATCATGATGTTGCCCTTGGTGCCGACATTCAGACCCGTGATCACGCACGCCGCCGAGGCGACCGCGCCGATGGAGAGGTCAATGGAGCCGGCGTAAAGCACGAAGCCGATGCCGAGCGCCATCGGGAGCAGCGGCGCGAGTTCCAGCGTCATGTTCTGGATGGAGTAAAGCGAGAGGAAGGACGGGTTAATGATGTAGAAGGCAACAATAACCACGACCGCGCTCAGGATGTAAATATTCTGCACGAGGAATGTCTTAATTGAAGTTTTCTGAGTCTTTTCCATATGATCCCGCCTTAGAGCATAAGTTTTACGATATCGACCTGGTCCGGCTTGTTGTCCGCCGGGCAGTCGAACTCACCGGTGACGAGTCCGTCTTTCATCACAATAATGCGGCTGGAGAGGCCGAGACATTCGCCGATGGTATCGCCGAGCACCAGCACCGCGCAGCCCTTCTCGGTGATGTCACGGATCAGGCCGTAGATCTCACCCTTCGCGCCGACGTCAACGCCGCGGGTCGGGTGATCGAGGATCAGGATCGGGCATTCACTGTCAAGAACGCGGGCGAAGATGACCTTCTGCGCGTTGCCGCCGGAGAGGTTGCTGACGCGCTGTTCCGGGCCGGAACACTTGATGGCGAGGTCTTTGATCCACTGCAGCGCGTTCTTGGTCTGCTTCTTCGAAGAGATCAAGCCGCCCTTGGCATTCTTGCCGTAGTTGGAGACCGAAATGTTTTCCGAAATGGAGAGCAGGCCGATGATGCCTTCATCGCGGCGGTCGCGGGGGACGGAGATGATGCCGTGCTTGCGCGCGTCGCTCGGGGCGGAGAAGTTCACTTCCTTGCCGCCCATGAGGATCTGACCGGCGGTCTTGCCTTCGTCGCCGCTGATGACGGCGCAGACGTCTTCCTTACCGGAGCCTTCAACACCCAAGAGGCCGAGGACCTCGCCCTTGTGCAGTTTGAAGGAGACATTCTTGAAGGAGCCGAACATGCCGAGGTCCTTGACCTCCAGCAGCACTTCATCGGAGGGAACGGTCTGTCGGCCGGAGACGTAATATTCGCCGTCGGTGGTGCGGCCGACCATCTTCTCATAGAGCTTGTATTCGTCCGCGTCCTTCGTCGCAACCTCGGCGGTCTGGAGCCCGTCTTTGAAGACGTAAATGCGGTCCGTGATGTCGAGGACTTCCTGCAGGCGGTGGGAGATGAAGACGACCGCGTTGCCGCGTTCCTTCATGATGCGAACCTGTTCGAAGAGGATCTTCATTTCATCATCGGAGAGCACCGTCGTCGGTTCGTCCAGGAGAATGAGCGCGTGGTCGTTCGCGGTTTCGGAGACGATATCGAGGACCTTCGTGATCTCGACCATTTCGCGGTTGGCGAATGAAATGTCACGGACCATGGCGCCCGGGTTGATGTTGGTGAGGCCGAGCTTATCCAGCGCCTTGCGGGCGGAGGCGTTCATTTTCTTCCAATTGACCATGCCCGCCGAGGAGAAGTCCTTCTCGCGGCCGAGATAAATGTTCTGCGCCGCGGTCAGGTTGGAGATCAGAGACTGTTCCTGGAAGACCATGCCGACGCCCTGTTTGTTGGCGTCGATCATCGAGCTCGCGGAGTACGGCTTGCCGTTCATCTCCATCGTGCCCATGGACGGGGTTTCAACGCCGGCGATGATCTTCATCAGGGTTGATTTGCCCGCGCCGTTTTCACCGATCAAGCCGATGACTTCGCCGCGGTAGAACTCAACGTTGATGCCCTGGAGAACGGTGTTGACGCCGTAGATCTTGCCGATATTATTGGTTTTGAAAAGCAGTTCTTTTTCCATGGCAGCCGTCCTTATTTCGCGATAACCTTGCGGCCGCGGGTAACCGTCAGCGCGACAGCGATAATGATGATGACGCCCTGAATCGCGTTCTTATAATCCGCGTTCACACCGATGATGGTGAGGAAATTCAGCAGCTCCATGTAGATCAGGATGCCGACCGCGGTTTGAAGCATGCCGCCCTTGCCGCCGGTAAGGGAAGTCCCGCCGACGACCAGCGCGGTAATGCAGGGGAACATCTGGTTGGTGCCGAGGGACACCTGACCGAGCTTCAGGCGGATGAGCGCCACAAGCCCCGCCAGCGCCGCGGCGAAACCGGAGAGCATGAAGACCTCGACGACGACCTTCTCGACATTGATGCCGGAGGCCATGGCCGCGGCTTCATTGTCGCCGATAGCGTAGACCGCGCGTCCGAAGGCGGTGTAGTTCAGGAGAATGGCACAGAGGATAAAGAAGATGATCGCGACCCAGGTGATGAGCGGGATCTTCAGGAAGTAGGACTGCGAGAAGTCGATCATCCACTGTTCCTTGATGGTGGCCGGCTTGGAGTCATAGAGCAGCACCGCGGCACCGCTGAAGATCGTGCTCATGGCATAGGAGATGATGAAAGTCGCGATGTGGAACCGCATATGCAGCAGCCCCGTCACCAAACCGCAGAGCGTGCCGAGGATCAGCGGGAGGATAACGCCCCAGGCGCCCCAGTTGTTGCCGTTGCGGGTGTTGAGCACAAGCAGGGAGATGCAGGAGCCGACCAGGCCCATGATGCCTTCCACGGAGAGGTCAATACGTCCCAGCAGGAGGACGAAAGTCAATCCCGTGGCAAGAATCAACGGCACGGCCATCTGACCGAGGACATTCACCAAGTTTTTGACGGAAAAGAAATGGCTGTCATATATAGAAAACACAATCGTCATACACACGAGAAGGATCATCGGCGCGTATACACGGACAACATTATCGCGCGACTCCTTCTCTACTTTTGAGACGAACTGTTCCGCGATGGTCATGTTCGCCGTATCCTGTTTTTTGAACAGATTCATAAATTGGCTCCTTCCTTCATTGTCGTAGGATAACAATTCCGGTTTCTATACATGGAATATATGAAAATTGCAGTCCATCTCTTGCGGAGATGGACTGCAAATACTTAAGTCAGAGCTTCCGCTTTGAGGTATCAGGTATTACTGAACGTCAGCGAAAGTAGCGTAGTCGGACAGGATGCAGAAGGAAAGATCGTCGTAATCGTATTCCGGCATACCGTCGATGAACATGGCCTTGTACTCTTCAACATTCTCTTCGGTGACGAGGACAGCCTGGGTCTTGATGACCGGCTTCTCGACGACGAGACCATTCTTCGCAGCCTGGTAGGCGTAGGAAGCGCCGTAGCCCATGAGCAGGTAGCCGTTGTTCGCAACGGTGCAGCACATATCGCCGGCTTCAATGGCTTCGTAGGCGGCAGCAATACCGTCGCAGCCGTTGACAAGGACCTGACCGTTCTTGCCTTCGAGCTTCAGAGCTTCGACAGCGCCCAAGCCCATGGTGTCGTTCGCGGACCAAATGCCGTCGATCTGATCATAGGTGGACAGCCAAGTCTGCGTGAAGGTCATGGCCTGATCCTGGCTCCAGGAAGCGACCTGCATATCAAGCATTTCGATATCCGGATACTCTTCGAGAGCGGCGAGGAAACCGGCATAGCGGTTGGCAGCGGAGTCTTCACCCTGAGTACCGTACAGCGCGCAGACCTTACCCTTACCGCCGAGTTTGTCGAACATGTACTTCGCGGTGTTGTAACCGGCAACGAAATCATCCGGGCTCATGTGGACAACGAAGGAATCGTAGTCGGCCGGTTCGAGTTCGTCGGCGTGATGCCACAGGATCGCGACTTTGCAGCCGGCTTCTTCGCAGGTCTCAACAACGTTGGCGGTGTTGGCCTTGGAAGCAGGGTCGGTAACGAAGATAGCGTGATCGCCGTACTGGGCAATGAAGTCCTTCATAGCCTGAATTTCTTTGTTATCGTCGCCATCGGTAGCAAGAACCTGATATTCGACATCGTCTTTGCTCTCGGCGAAGAGGATACCGCCGTTGGCTTCCTGGGCCCAGAATTCGTTGTCCAGGGAGTGAACAAGGATGCCGAGATGCCAAACTTCATCTTCAGCGCAGACAACGCCGCAGACACAAGCCAGCATAGCCAGAACAAGCAGAACTAATAAACTTTTCTTCATTTTAGACTCCTTATAGAATTAGCAACCCCCCCGCGGGGGTTTTGTAATTTGATTATATCAAGTCCCGCGCCGTTTTCCCACACCCTTTGTCCATGATTTCGCATGACAATCATCACGTCAACACCAAACCGCGCGACGCTCCGCGAAGGGGAAACGGTCCGCATTTTCACCTCATCCACCGCTCCGCGGTCCCCCTTCCCCGAAAAGACAGAGTGGAGAGTGAAGAGTGGAGAGTGGA
>CAYMDZ010000064.1:0-489 GCA_964389355.1 uncultured Muribaculaceae bacterium
TACCGGAATAGAAACCAGCACATCGTTTACGACAACGTCGTTTTTTTGACAAGCCACGACAGCTAGAGCCGCCGTCAGAACAAATGAGATCTTCTTCATCGCGCTATTCCTCCTCATCATCATCATAAATCAAAGAAGACACAGTTCCGTCCTCAATAACGATACTAAGGCACATTACGCCCTGGGCGCAGAGATCGATCACCTGAGCTTCAGGCGACTGATAAATAAAAGGTTGCTTTGACATAAAATATTTAGTGTTTGTGTAAATGCAAAAAGCGAGATCCCGGGCATCCGGAATCTCGCGTAAAAGTCTATGTTAGAGATATTTAGTCTACCCCCCCCCTATTGGGTGAGACAGGAAAGCGAAAGCGCAGAGGGCAATGGTAGAATCACTGCCTGAACACAAATATTCGCTTCTGAATTGCATAGGTATCGCGGTAAACACGTACAAAGGTATTCAAATCTTTACAAATTCCAATGACCGGCCGT
>CAYMDZ010000064.1:499-5400 GCA_964389355.1 uncultured Muribaculaceae bacterium
GGGCGGCCGGAAGGCCGAGGGACCCGGTGAGATTTCCCACCTGGAAGTCGCGGAAGCAGTACCTCACGGCCACAGGAGCCGGCACTTCAGCGCAGGTGACCACCACATCGTCATCCACCCTTTCGGCCTGTGCCGGATGGAAGACCCTGTCCTCCCCCGCCAGTTCAAATCCCTGAATGTCGTGCCATGGACTGAGTCCGTCATACATCGTGTTCGTAAAACTTACGATGACACGGTCGCCCTCGACGGTCATATCCTTGTAAAGAGGGCCTTCACACTGCAGACCTGACATCCCGTAAGTGCGGTTCAGCGCGAGCAGAGCCAGACGCTCCCCCACCTGCCGCTTCTGACACGGATGGATCTGATCCTTCTCATATTCGTATGCCAAGTCGTTCGTGGTCGCGATTCCGCTGTTCGGAATAAGTTCCACAGCCCGGCGCTGAGCTTCGCGTATCCGGGCGCCTGAAGTACCGTCTCCCCCATAAAGCCACGGAGCCAGTTCCACCTCGTAGAACGGAATGTCACCTTCACCCCAGAGTTCGCGCCAGACACTTACCATAGTAGCGAGCCTTTCCGCATAATAGTCGTACAGACCGGCATTGGTCTCGCCCTGATACCAGATGAAGCCCTTTATGGTATAATTGCTTACCGGATGGAGCATCGCATTGTACATCACATAGTTGGACATATGGTGATACCACCCTTCCGGAACTATCACATATTTGTGGGTACCGTTCGGGATGGTATTCTCAGGATAAGAATACACTATATCCTTCGGCAGCCAGCTCTCCACGGCGGACCCGCCCCAGTTGCAGGCGATTATGCCCACAGGCACGTCCAGCGCGGCATTGAGCATGGTGGCGAAGAACCATCCGGCAGCGGTGAATTCGCGGGCCGTGGCCGGATTGGTCTCGACCCAGCGGCCGCTGACGTATTCCTCCACTTCCGGAGAGGCAGTCTTGGGAATCTTCACCTCGCGGACCCTGTTCCGGTACTGCGCGGAAGTGAGTATCGCCTCGACCGCCCCCTCTACAGGGCAGCTGTGGAACCCCATCAGAGGCATCTCCATATTCGACTGCCCTCCGGCGAGCCAGACCTCCCCTATCAGAACATCGCTGAGGGTCACCGAACCGTCCCGGTCTGAAATCACGACAGTTTGCGGCTCGTAACTTCCCGCTGGAGTCCTGACGGCCAATTTCCACCGCCCGTCCGCTCCGGCCGTAACGGTATATTTATCTTTGGACCATGATGTCTTTACGGTCACTTTTGAATTGGCGGCAGCCTCGCCCCAGAGATTGGCCTGCGTATTCTGCTGCAGGATGCAATGGTCGCCGAGCTGCTCCGGAAGGCGGATTCTGGCTGATGCGCTGACCGTCAGCCCCATCATCGCCACAATTCCCGCCGTAATGGTTAAAGTTCTTAGTGTCATAATCTTATCTTTTATAATCTTTCCAATATTTCCAGGCACATCCTGCTGTTATGATACGGGCATTTCCAGAATCCGGCCTTGTCGTCGACGCGGTTCACGCTGCCGTCGGCCCTGATGCTCCAGTACCACTCCCCGTTCTCACGGTCAACCAGATGCCCCTTGATGAACTTCCACGTCTGCGCGGCCCTTTCCAGCCACGCCTCATCCCCCGTGCGCTGATATGCATTAACACATCCCACCACGGTCTCCGCCTGCACCCACCAGTGACGGTCGGCATCTATCGCGGCGCTGTCCAGATGCAGCTCATACATCATCCCCGCACCAGGCACATAACCTTCCATCGCCGCCTGAGCGATCTTCAGCACGTCAGGCAGAATCTCCTCCTCTGGCAGGCCAATCACCCCGGCCGCCTCGTCAAGCAGCCACGAAGCCTCGATGTCGTGCCCGAAAGAGACGATCTCGCGCTTGCTGTCCCACAGCTCGTCGAAGAACAGACGCAGATGCCCCGTGCCCTGATCCAGAATGCGTTCGCGGAAAATCCATATCAGATTCTGTATGCGCTCCTCCAGCCCGGCGTCCGGCCACACACGGTAAAGCGCCGTATATGGCTCTATTATGTGCAGGTGCGTGTTCATCGTCTTGCACTCATTGGCATCCTTCTCGCTCAGGCGCATGTCGGAAAGAGGCGACCAGTCGCGAGCGAAAGCCTCGAAATACCCGTTGTTCAACGGATCGAAGCTGTGCTTTTCTATGTCCCAGAACAGCCGGACCGCATAATCGCGCGCCTCGCTGTCCCCCGTCGCCCGGCAGTACTCGCTCAGTCCGTAGATGGCGAAACCTATGGCGTAGATCTGTTTCTTGGTATCGAGCGGACGCCCCTTGCTGTCCAGACTCCAGTACACCCCGCCGAACTCCGGGTCATAGAACCGGTCTATGATTTCCCGCTTGGCACGGGTGGCCATATCCAGATACTGACTGTCACCCAGCACCCTGTACGCGGCGGAAAAGGCCCAGAGAATGCGCGCGTTGAGAATCGCCCCCTTGGGAGCGGCGGCATCCACTTCGCCCTCTCCGGTGATACGGCCCAGAAATCCACCTTCGGGGTCCTGGAATCTGTCACACCAGAAAGGAAGTATATTTTCTACAAGATTTTCGCGGACTTCGCTGCAAAGGCGCTCTGTAAGGGAATTGGCATTCATACGATGAAAAGTGGTTTAATCAACTAATCTTCAAATTTAATCGAAAAACAGGAAAGTTTGCACCCTCCCGTATATTCTTGGCAAAAAATGTTAAAAAAGTACAAGAAAAAAATTAACTTTGCATTCAACCACAAAAACAAAACTAACCGACCACCCAATGAGCGAAGTCATCACAGAGATAACACCGCTGTCCAACCTGGACTGTTTCTACATAGCGGAAAGGCACAAATCCGACTTCAACTACCCTCTTCACAAGCACCGCGAGTTCGAGCTGAACTTCATCGAACACGGAGCCGGCGTGAGCAGAATCGTGGGCGACAGCGTGGAGACCATAGGCGAATATGAACTGACCCTCATAGGCGGGGCGGATCTGGAGCACGTCTGGACCAACGGCACCTGCAAGAGCGGGGACATCAGGGAAATAACCATACAGTTCTCACCAGAATTCATCAGCGACAACATCCTGGGCAAGAACCAGTTCGACTCCATACGCAAGATGCTGAAGGCAGCCGACCACGGCATCACCTTCTCGGTGGACGCCATAATGCACATCTACCACCATCTGGACCATCTGGCATCGGAACAGGACCACTTCGTGCAGTTCCTGCAGTTTCTCTACATCCTCAACGAACTCTCGAAAAGGGAATACAGGACCCTGGCCAGCAGCTCGTTCGCACATTCCGAGAGGAACACCGAGAGCCGCAGGGTGATGAAGGTCAAGCAGTACATCAACGACCACTACGCCGAAGCGATACGGCTCGACGACCTGGGCGACCTCGTGGGGATGACCCCGTCGGCATTCAGCCGCTTCTTCAAATACAGAACCGGCAAGACCCTGTCCGACTACATCCTCGACATCCGGCTGGGATACGCCGCGAGGGCCCTGGTGGACACGACCAAGAACATCTCCGAGATCTGCTACGAGAGCGGATTCAACAACCTTTCGAACTTCAACCGCATTTTCAAGGCCAAGCGCGGCTCCACTCCGCGCGACTTCCGTGCCCTGTACAAGAAAAACAAAGTCATAGTCTAAAATTCAATCAACAATATGAACTGCAAACCCTTACTGCTAGCCGCACTCGCGCTGACCCTCGCAGGCTGTGCGTCCAAAAACAACTTCTGGACCGTGTGCAACGGACACTTCCACCGGGGCAACGACCCCAAACCCGCCTATTATATAGGTACTAACCTCTGGTACGGTCCGCTCCTGCTCTCCGATACCCAGGCCTCTGACCCTCAGAGACTTGCAGAAGAGCTCGATTACCTTAAGTCCATCGGCATAACGAACCTGCGCGTGCTGGTGGGCGCCGACGGACAGGCCGGGGTCAAATCCAAGATCGAACCGACCCTGCAGACCGAACCGGGCGTATATGACGAGAACGTGCTTGTCGGACTGGACCGCTTCCTCGCGGAACTCGACAAACGCTCGATGACCGCCGTGCTGTACATCAACAACGCCTGGGAATGGTCGGGCGGTTTCGGCCAATACCTCCAGTGGGCCGGTGAAGGCAGGCCAAGGAGCACGGTGGACGACCCGTGGCCGGACTACTGCGCCCACACCTCGCAGTTCGTGGTGAACGACAAGGCCAAGGCCATGTTCGCGCAGCACCTGCGGAACATCGTTTCGCGCGTAAACACCGTGACCGGCAAGCCATACAAAGACGACCCGGCCATATTCTCCTGGCAAATCTGCAACGAACCGCGCTTCTTCGTAAGCACGCCGGAACTCAAGGCGGCGTTCGTCGAATGGCTCTGCGAAAGCGCAGCCCTCATCAAATCCATAGACCCCAACCATATGGTATCGTCCGGAAGCGAAGGCAGTTGGGGGTGCGAAGGCGATATGGACGTGTTCAGAAAGGTGCACGCCTGCCCGGACATCGACTATCTGACCATCCACATCTGGCCGTTCAACTGGAGCTGGGCCAGACGCGACAGCTTGAAGGAAGACCTTCCGGAGGCTCTCCGTAAAACCGACGAATACATAGACGCTCACATAGCGGTCGCTCGCGAACTCGGCAAGCCGCTCGTGCTCGAGGAGTTCGGGTTCCCGCGCGACGGCTTCCAGTTCAAAAAAGGCACGCCTACCACCCTGCGCGATGCCTTCTATGCACACATTTTCGACCGCGTGGCGCAGTCGGCCGAGCGGAAGGACGTCTTCGCCGGAGTGAATTTCTGGACCTGGGGAGGATTGGCCCGCCAGTCGGAAGCCAATATCTACTGGCAGAAGGGCGATGACTACTGCGGCGATCCGGCACAGGAGCAGCAGGGCCTCA
>CAYMDZ010000065.1:0-5265 GCA_964389355.1 uncultured Muribaculaceae bacterium
GTGAATCACATCCATATGATATAGTCGAAGGCCCTATGGCAGATGATGAGGTTTGGGACTATGTGGAGGATTTCCTGGCTGGACGTATCAGCAGGGAGGCCTTCTGGGCTCTTGCCCGATTTAAACATCCAACCCATCAGATACTTTTTTGTACTGATCGTGCGCTTCAGACAATCAAATTTGAATCTTTTTACGAGTTATGAGCAATAAGTATTTCCCGGACGAGCAGATTGGCTTCAATGATCTGTATTTCGTGTGCTATATGATTGAGCGTGTGGCCAGAAGGCTGCATCAGCATAACCGTTATGTGGTGGCTCATCTTGGAACTGACGGGCTGGAGCATCAGCTTTCTGTTGCCCAGGTGAATCACTGCCTTAATCCGTTGCAGGTGGAGGATGACTGGATTCAGGAATATCATCTGGAGGAGGGAGCGTTTCATGTCACGGACGTTGATCCGCGCTTTACCGACAAGGTGCCGTCAGAAACGCAGATGGGAAAAGTTTATGCCCGTCTGATACAGTCGCTGTGCGTGTCGGATAACCTGGTGGAGGCTATTCAGATGGTTTATGCATCGCCAGTCTGCGATGTTATCGATAATTACAACACGGGGGCATATTATGAGCCGAGTTATGTGCAGTCCCGCGCGTTTATCAATGGTGGGTTCTGAAAAATGTACAGATTTTCATCCAAATCGTGCCTTTAATGTGAGATTTGGACAAAATTTACAAGAGAGGATAGACAGGAGTCTTTACAGCTTTTCAAACAGATCGCTCATCGTGACTTCGTTTTGTGCGATTTGACTGTATTCGTTTGGCTTCAGACCGTAGGTCGAGATGAAGACCAGATGCAGCGTGCGTCTTTGTTTGAGCTGCTCCCGGAAAGCGGAAATCTTGTGCTCCAGTTCTTCCCGGTATTTTTTGGTGATTGTGTATGGCGAATCCCAATACTTTATTTCGCAGAGGTTTATGACTTTGTCGGAGCGCTTTATTACCAGATCGATTTGAGCGTCCTCTCCCCGCCAGGCGAAATTTTCTGTCAGGATACCGAATATTCCCAGTTTTTTCTCTATCTGAAGATGATGGTAGAGGCAGAGTTGTTCAAATGCTATACCCGCCCAGGCGTTGTGTGCTGGAGTTGAAACCTGATATACCCAGAAGTCCTTGTCGGAAGTCCCGTATTTCTTAATGAATTTGTAATAGAATATGGTGTAGAAATCAGTCAGCTGGTATATTGCATCATTTTCTTTCTTCCCGAAAGCCCGATATTTTCGGATTATGTCACAATCGTCAAGGTCGGAGAGTATATTTGTGAGCCCACCTCCGTTCGGGATGCCGGTAGCTGCTATTATTTCTTTCCTGGTTAGACCGCAATTTCGTTTGCTCAGAACATCGATAACTTTTATGTAAGGTTCACTATTCTCGAAAAGTGAAGCGTAGAGGTTTTCGAATTCTCCATCGAGAGCCCCTTTTCTTCGGAAAAACATCCGGTCGACATTCTGCGCGACACTGAGACTTTTGTCAAGCAGACTCAGATAATAGGGAATACCCCCCATTATCATATAGCACTCGAGTATGTCTTTTTCTTCATATTGGAAGCCATTGGAAATCAGATATTCCTGACATTCGCAAAGATTGAAGGGCCGCAGATATATTTTTGATGTAACCCTGTTATGCAGTCCTCCTTTATTCTTAAGGATTTTTTTTGTTATCCAGGAGGTGGCTGAACCGCAGACAATGAGCAGGAGGTCTTCCTGAGTGCACCCCCAATCATTCCAGAAATGTTCAATTGCAATCACCAGGTCGCTGTGGGGGCTGTACATATATGGAAGTTCATCTATGAAGACCACCTTTTTTCCAGGGGCCTTGGTGTTTTCAAGCAAGAGCCTCAAACTGTTGAACGCTTCGTACCAGTTTTTGGGTGTAGGGCAAAGTGGGGATCCCTGTTTTTTCAGCGCTTCGCCGAAATTCCAAAGCTGGGCGGTTTTGTCTTTCTTGGCAAGTCCAGTGACCTTGAATGTGAAGTTGTCATTGAAGAACCGGTTTACGAGGAAGGTCTTTCCGACTCTTCGTCTTCCGTATACGACCGCAAATTCAGGTGCCGCAGAGTCCAAAAGCTTCTGCAGCTGCTCCATTTCACTTTTTCTGGCGATGATTTTCATAAATTCAGCAATTTCAGTTCAGGCAAATATACGAAAAAATCAACTTATAGCGCCAATTCGAAAGAGAAACCGTGCTAAAAGTCGATTTTTTTTCGGCTTTTAGCACGGTTTCGAAGTTCCTGCCTGATAATCAGCGCTTTATTTGACTACCTCCAGCGCCTCGCCGTGGTCCTGCACGATGCATTTCAGGAAGTGCTCGGTGTAGCCCGGCTGGGTGAGGCCGTCAGGGATGCCCTCGCTCCACTGGCTGTGGACGAAGGTTCCGTCAGGGTTCTGGGCCTTCACGTTGCCGTCTATGAATTTGACCAGCAGGAGCCTGTCCAGTTCGGTCCATTTGTCGAAGATGGTCTGCGCCTGCGTGGCGGTGAATCGGGTCATCTCCTTTATGGCCTTCTTTGTCTTGCCTTTCTGGATCAGGGCGCAGAGTTTCTCATCCATCTGCGGCACGGCGGAAGTGATGTTCTCGTTCTCCCACGCGTCGGCCTGGGCGCGCACCACCGGCTCCATATAGTTGTACATCTTGTAGCAGGCCTGCGCTATGCGGTTGCATGCCCAGAAGGCCGAGGTCTCGGAATAGGACAGCAGATTGCCGTTGCCCTCGCGGAAGCACTCCGGCACTGCGGTGGAATTCACGTAGCAAGGTGTCAGGTATGAGGTCGCGGCGTCGTCGCACCCGAACCACACCAGGGCTCCGGCTTCGCGCGGAAGAGATCCTCTGGACTGGGCCACGAACCAGAATCCGGTCTGCTGCGTGGCGATGGCGCGCTCATTGGCATAGGTCTTCCCGTCCACTTCGTAATACATTGGCCTCCAGCGGTATGGACAGGCGTTTCCGCCCGCTCCCACATCGGTTCTCATATCCATGGGGGTGTTCTCGTAATGGTCGCGCATCACGTCGGCCACGTCCTTCACGGTCAGCTTGCGGGCCGGCTTTACGAACAGCGGCATCTCGTGGTCGAGCTCGTATCCCATCGCGTGCTGCAGGTAGCTGTCGGCGCTTTCGCACACAGTCTTCCCGTCCTTTTCGTAGGTGAACACTCCGTCACAGAGGATGTTGAACGCCGACCAGGCCCTGGCCTCGCACCCTCTCGCGCCACCCCAGTCCATAGGGTTGTAGGCGTGGCGGAAGTTGAAATCCTTGTCCTCGCCTTCGTACCAGCCCATCCGGCGCGCGTATGAGATCACGTCCGGCGCATAGAGGCAGTTCTCGGGGTCGTCCTGTGGGAAGGTGCCGATTCTGGCCTGATTGGCGTGCGCACAGATGTACCCGTCGGGGATGCGGCGCGCCACCCACACGATTCCCTTCTCTTCGCCCTTGCCCACGAGTTCCATAATCCACGCTTCCTGCGTGTCCGCGATGGAGAAGGTCTCGCCTTCGGACGGGTAGCCGTAGGCATTGGCCAATTCGGCTATGCATGCTATCGCCTCGCGCGCGGTCTTCGCTCTCTGCAGGGTGATGTAGATGAGCGAGCCGTAGTCCATTATGCCGTCCGGGTTGATCTGGCTCTCGCGGCCGCCCCAGGTGGTCTCGGCGATAATGAGCTGATACTCATTCATATTGCCCATCGTCTGGTAGGTGTATTCGGCCTCCGGGATGTAGCCGAGCGGCCTGTTCGTGTCCCATTCGATGACCTGCCTCAGGCTGCCGGGCTGATGGCGTGCGGCCTTGCGGAAGTAGAGCTCTCCGTAGAGCCAGTGCGAGTCGGCGGCGTACGAGATGATGGATGAGGCGTCGGCTGAAGCCCCCCTGGTGATGATGACGTTGGTGCAGGCGAGCGCGTCGGTCTGGAAAAACAGCGCGAACGATGCCAGAATGGTGAGAACCTTTTTCATTTTGTTTATAATTGTGTATTTTTGTACGATTTTGAGTACAAATCTAATGAAATATTTCTGGATAGTCCTTTCTCTGCTGGTTTCAGTATCCGCGTTCGCACAGGAATCTTCCCCTGCGGACAGGGAGAAGCAGCTCCGCGAGAGCATAGACAAGACCATAGAGAAGTACGAGAAGACCCTTGACCTCGAATATTGGCAGGTGTTCTACATAGACTCCATCCTCACGCACGACTACGGCGCGATGGTGGCGGAGCTCGAGGAGAAGAGCCGGGCCAAGGTCGAGGGGTCGGACATCTACATTCAGGTCCAGGACAGGTGGAACGAGCAGATGTACAATTCCATCGCCAAGGTCCTGAACGGGGAGCAGTGGGCCAAGTACCTCAAGCAGGGAGCGGCGCGCGAAAAGAAGGCCAGGGATAAGAGAGCTGACAAAAGGAGCAAATAGATATGAAAAAGGAAGACATAGAGAGAATCATCGGTGAGCTTAACGAACTCAAGTGCACTTCTGTGAAGATGGTGGAGGACGCCAGGATCCGTTACCTGGGCAAGAAAGGCGAGATTACTGCGCTTTTCGAGGAGTTCCGCACCGTGGACAAGGATTCCAAGAGGGAGTTCGGCAAGCCGCTGAATGAACTCAAGCAGGCTGCCATCGCGAAGATCGAGGAACTCAAGGCTTCGCTCGAGAGCGCAAGTTCCGACCTGGGCGTTATGGAGGACCTTTCCCTTCCTGGAGACGAGATGGAACTCGGTTCCCGTCACCCTGTAAGCATGGTTCGCGAGGAGATTGTGGGCATTTTCCGCAAATTCGGCTATGACGTGGCCGAGGGCCCGGAGATCGAGGACGACCATCACGTGTTCGAGGCTCTCAACTTCCCTGCCAATCACCCTGCGCGCGATATGCAGGACACCTTCTTCATATCCGCAGGGCACCTCAATCCGCTTCTTCTCCGTACTCACACCTCCAGCGTGCAGGTAAGGGCTATGGAGACGATGCCGCTTCCTATCCGCGTGGTCTGCCCGGGAAGGGTGTTCCGCAACGAAGCCATCAGCGCACGTGCGCACTGCATCTTCCATCAGATAGAAGGTCTTTACATAGACGAGAATGTGACGTTCGCAGACCTCAAGCAGGCCATTCTGCTTTTCGCCCGCGAGATGTTCGGCCCGCAGACGCAGATCCGTATGCGCCCGAGCTACTTCCCGTTCACCGAACCTTCTGCGGAGGTGGATGTAAGCTGCAACATCTGTCACGGCAAGGGCTGCAACATCTGCAAGGG
>CAYMDZ010000066.1:0-5253 GCA_964389355.1 uncultured Muribaculaceae bacterium
AGCATCACGTCCAGTAAAATAAGGTCCACTTCCTGTCCGGGACCAAGAATTTCAAGCGCCTTTTCCGCACTTTCGGCGCAGAGGGTGTCATAACCCCACGCCTGGATGTTGAACTGAAGGATCTCCCTCAGGTCAGCCTCGTCATCGACTATAAGAATTCGCATATCGACGGCAATATTAGCGATTTTTTGTGAACTGCCCTCACAGGTGATGTTAAATTTCTGTTACGGCTGTTAAAAAAGAGATAAAAGGAGGCTAAAGGTATCTCCGTTTTATATGCAGATGTTACTTTCGCGCAGTATTTAGAAAAAAGGCATTATGATTTTATCATTATTCACTCTTCTGGGCGCCCTGGGAATGTTCCTCTACGGAATGAACCTTATGAGTTCCGGCCTCCAGAAAGCGGCAGGCGACAAGATGCGCAACCTGCTCTCTTCGATGACTTCAACCCCTCTCAAGGGCGTTCTTACCGGTTTCGGTGTTACATCCATCATCCAGTCTTCTTCCGCCACCACCGTGATGGTGGTGGGATTCGTGAGCGCCGGCCTTCTTACCCTCGGCCAGGCCATAGGCGTCATAATGGGTGCCAACATCGGTACCACGATGACCGCCTGGATCATCTCCATCTTCGGATTCAAGGCTGACATCTCCATACTCGCCGTTCCTCTTATGGCTGTAGGATTCATCCTCAACAGCATGAAGAAGGACAAGGTCAAATCCATAGGCGAGTTCATCATAGGCTTCGCCCTCCTGTTCCTGGGTCTGTCTTTAATGAAGAATTCCATTCCTGACCTGCAAAGTACTCCGCAAGTCCTGTCATTTATCCAGGGATGGTCAGGAAAGGGATTCCTCTCCATCATACTTTTCCTGCTGCTCGGCACCGTCCTTACCCTGATTCTCCAGTCTTCCAGCGCCACCGTGGCCCTGACCCTGATAATGCTGAATATGGGCTGGCTGGAATACGACATGGCCGCTGCGATGGTACTCGGCGAGAACATCGGAACCACCATAACTGCCAATATCGCCGCGATGGTCGGAAACATCAATGCCAAGCGTGCCGCGCTCGCCCACACCTTCTTCAACGTGTTCGGCGTCATCTGGGCCGTGGCATTCTTCCATCCGTTCGTAAGCCTGGTGCAATGGGTAGTGAGCCTTCTCGGCGTGGATGAACAGACCTCCCTCGTTTACGGAATCTCAATGTTCCACACGCTGTTCAACCTCATCAACACCTGCATCCTCATCTGGTTCACCAAGGTGATAGAAAAGATAGTCACCTGGGTCATCAAGGACAAGAAGAGCAGCGACAAGGAGCCGAACCGCATCACCTATCTGGATTCCGGCCTCATCGACACTCCGGAGCTCGCCATAAGCGAGGCCTGCAAGGAGACCACCCATTTCGCCAAGGTTATGAAAAACGGCCTGGAATACATCCGCTCGGCCATAACCTCTTCGGACACGAAGGAATCCTTCCAGCCTTACAAGGAGAAGCTCATCAAATACGAGGAGATCTCCGACCGCATAGAATATGAAGTGGCCACCTTCCTTAACAAACTGGACAAGAGCCACATAAGCGACAGGTCTTCAGAACTGGTAAGAGCCCTGCTCAGAATATGCAAGGAGCTTGAGTCCATAGGGGACAGCGGCGAATCGGTAAGCAAGAGCCTGGGCGCCATGATAGGCTACTCCAGGAGCCTGTCCGCAGACCACAAGGAGAAGCTGCTTAATATGGTCGGCCTTCTGGACAAGGCCTATGAAGCTATGATCTCCAACCTGGAGAATTACGCCACCGTCAGGGACATCTCGAATGCAGTCGAGGCCGAAAAAGCCGTCAACGAATACAGAAAGGCTTGCAGGAAAGCGGAATACGACGGTCTGGAGAAGGACAGCAGCCCTTATTTCGAATCAGTGTTCTTCCTGGATGTACTGGAGGAGCTGGAGAAGATCGGAGACTATATGATCAACGTTTCCGAGGCTCTGCTGGACTCGTAAAAGTCATTTCCCGAAGAGTCCCCGGGTGCTGCAGCGTGAGACTTTCCGCGTGAAGCATCAGGCGCTCCGAAGAAGAATCCCCATAAAGCGCGTCGCCCTTGATAGGTCTGTTAAGGCCCAGGGGCGACGCCGCGTGTACACGCAGCTGGTGGGTGCGTCCGGTAAGAGGACGGAAGCGCACGTCCATCTCTCCGTCAGGGAAGATTTCAAGTATCTCAAACTGTGTGATGGCCTGCTTTCCGTGCTGCAGGTCAACCATTTGCCTGGGTCTGTCGTAATAGTCCGCGCTGAGCGGCAGGGCTATGGTGCCGCTGCGTTTCCCGCGCCACGGACGAGGTCCGGCACAGAGGTGCGCGATGTAGGTCTTGGCAGTCCTGCGATCCGCGAACTGGCTCTGGATGAACGACTGGGCCGAGGGTGACTTGGCATAGACTATGACCCCGCTGGTGTCCATATCCAGGCGGTGGCAGGAGTAGAGGGTCCCGCGGTCGCGCTCAAGGTATTCCTGAAGGGACTCCATCCCGGTAAGGCCGGGCGAGCAGAGCATTCCGGACGGCTTGTTCGCGGCGAGGATCTGACCGTCTTCGTAAAGTATGCGGATGTCGCTGTACAGGGGCTCGCGCTGCAGGGGATTTTCTTCTACATCGAGCCCTTCGGTCATAAATGAAAGCAGGGGACCGCATTTGCCCGTGCAGGCGGGGTAGAACAGGCCGCTGCTGCGCACTTCCCCGCTGAGAGGGCTCTCCCCGTACCAGAATTCGCCCATCGAGAGCGGTTTCAGGCCGTGCGTGTAGGCGTAGTTCAGAAGCTTGGGCGCTGCACATTCGCCGGTTCCCCCCGGAGGCACGAGCCCCCTTCGGGCGAACACTTCCCGAATGCTCAGCACCTCACCCAGCGCATTGTGGACCATATATTGGCCGAAAAGCCAATCCTGCAGCCGCGCAGATTCCTCCGCACTCCTGGCCTTATCCTGCAGCTGCGGAACCGCCGTGGTATCGAAAATCGGAGGCACGAACCCGTCCACAAGGCTCTTTCCGCCAGCAAGCCCCGAAAATGCGTACAGGGTCCGCTGACATCCGGAGCCGTCCTCGCACACGAGCACGCCCATCATCTTCCCCTCACGGAAGAGCGCACGAAGACTCTCGGCCCCCTCGATGCGCGCAATGAGCCTTTCGGCCCCGGACCTGACCTCCTCAGACGGGACATACCTGAACGGATATGTGAATTTTCTGCAGGCCAATTCAGAAGTTTTCTTTCAGCGCCCTGTAAACCCTGTGGACCGGAAGGCCCATCACGTTGAAATACGAGCCGGTGATCTTCTCTATCCCGACATAGCCTATCCATTCCTGGATGCCGTAGGCGCCGGCCTTGTCGAACGGCTTGTAATGTTCTATGTAATAATCGATTTCCTGATCGGAAAGGGCGGAGAAGGTAACGTAGGTGGTATCGGTGAAAGCGACGGTGCGGGAGTTGCTGCGCAGAACCACGGCCGTTATGACCCGGTGGTGTCTGCCTGAAAGGGCGTGGAGCATTTCCCGTGCCTGCCGCTCTCCGTGGGGCTTGCCCATAAGGACGCCGTCGGCGACCACCACGGTGTCGGCCGTGAGAAGTATCTCGTCGTCTTCAAGCGGCCTGTGGAAGCCGAGCGATTTGCCCCTGGCCATATAGGCCGGCACCTTACTGGCGGCCAGGCCTTCGGGGACTATCTCCTCGAAGGAGTTCCCGGTATCGACGGTGAACCGGATGTCAAGGCCCGAAAGCAGTTCTCGGCGCCTGGGAGAGCCGCTGGCGAGGATAATCCTATGATTTTGAGCCATTGTTTCCTCCCATCAGGTCAGTAAGGTTGATGGTTCCGGTAGGCTTCGGCTGCCTGAAGGTGATGGGGCCGAACTGCGACTCATATTTGTTCACGTTGTCTATCAGCGCGTTCATAAGGCGCTTGGCGTGTTCCGGAGCCAGGATTACGCGGCTGCACACGTGAGCCTTCGGATTTGAAGGAAGGAGCTGGGCGAAGTCCAGGATGAATTCCGTGCCGGAATGGCTGATGATGGCCAGGTTCGAATAGTTGCCCGAAGCCACCTCAGGAGTGACCTCTATCTGAAGTCCGTTTTCTTTTTCGTTCATAATATGCGTTTTGTTGGTGTTTCGTTTTACAAAGTTAGTAAAAATAGTTATTTTTGTAGGCTTGCCGGATTTAGTATTTCGCATTGCGAAAAACCGATTTGGAGGCCTGAAAGGCCGATGGCAAGTCCCTTTCCCGAGGAAAGGGATTTAGGGATAGGGTAACGTAATAGTCTATAAGCGTAGCGTGTGCGTGGGGAAGAAAGTTTCGCAAAACCAGCACAATGCTATTTTAATAATAAATGTTATTGTTTGCGAAACTTGAGAGTGATGGAATTGTCAAAGAAATATAATCCCTCGGAAGTAGAGGACAAGTGGTACGCCTATTGGCTCAAATACAAATTTTTCCACTCGGAACCGGACAACCGTGAACCTTACACGGTAGTCATACCGCCACCTAATGTGACGGGTATCCTTCATATGGGTCACGTGCTGAACAACACCCTGAACGACGTGCTGGTGCGCAAGGCCAGGATGGACGGCAAGAACGCCTGCTGGGTGCCGGGTACAGACCACGCCAGCATAGCCACGGAGAACAAGGTCGTGGCCAAGCTCCGCGATATGGGCATAAAGAAGGAGGACCTCACCCGCGAGGAATTCCTCAAATACGCCTGGGAGTGGAAGGAGGAGCACGGCGGCATCATCCTGCAGCAGCTCCGCAAGCTCGGCGCATCCTGCGACTGGGACAGAACCCGTTTCACGATGGAGCCCGAACTCAACGAGGCCGTCATCAACACTTTCGTATATTTCTACAAGAAGGGCTGGATCTACCGCGGCGTGCGTATGGTCAACTGGGATCCGGTGGGCCACACCGCAGTGTCCGACGACGAGGTCATCCACAGGGATACCAAGAGCCACTTCTACCATATGAGATATTTCATCTCCGACGGCCAGGGCCATCCTACAGACAAGTACATCGTGGTGGCCACCACACGTCCGGAGACCATTATGGCCGACGCCGCCATCTGCGTCAACCCTAACGACGAGAGACATCACTGGATGCGTGGTAAGAAAGTCCTTATCCCGCTCATCAACAAGGAGATACCTATCATCGAGGACGAGTACGTGGAGATGGATTTCGGTACGGGCTGCCTTAAGGTCACCCCTGCGCACGATGCCAATGACTACGAAATTGGCCTTCGT
>CAYMDZ010000067.1:0-5231 GCA_964389355.1 uncultured Muribaculaceae bacterium
ACCTGGCGGACTCTGCCAAGGTGTTCGGCTGCTCGGCCACCGGAGAACCGGTCCTCATCAACTGGGGGGAGTCGGCGACCGACCTCACAATGACCTCCAGCGGCTCCAGCATCATAAGCGGATTTGCCTACGGACTGTACCAGATGAGGCCTCACGAGAAGGGTCGAATCTACATGACTTCATCATACGCATACTCTTCGAGCGGCTCCGGCACGGCCATCCCGGCATACTGCCCTATCTACTTTGAAGTCGAATTCACGGACGAACCTGAAGACTAACCGGTTTAAAAACAACAATTCGTAAATGAACAACGGAGCGCCTACCGAACTTGGCACAGAAAAAGTCGGAACCTTGCTTAAACGATACGCCACCCCGGGAATCATAGCGATGACCGCATCGTCGCTGTACAACATGGTGGACAGCATCTATATCGGAAACATCCCCGAAGTCGGAACTCTGGCGATGTCCGGACTCGCAGTCACCTTCCCGCTGATGAACCTAAGCGCCGCCATCGGCACGCTTGTGGGCGTGGGCGCGGCGACGATGACTTCAATGCTGCTCGGACAGAAGAACTATGAAGTGGCCAACAAGGTCCTGGCCAACACGATGACCCTGAACACGATCTTCGGTATCGTGTTCTCAGTACTCGTACTGGCGTTCCTCGACCCCATACTCTATTTCTTCGGAGCGTCGGACGCCACGATTCCCTACGCCAGGGACTACATGACCTATATCCTGATAGGAAACGTGGTGACCCACCTGTATATGGGTCTGAACAACATCATACGCGCGAGCGGGAATCCGAAGACCGCGATGGGTCTCACCCTGTTTACGGTGATTTCGAACGCGATAATGGACCCTATCTTCATCTTCACATTCAAGATGGGCATCAAGGGCGCCGCCATAGCCACCGTGCTGTGCCAGCTGATAGCGCTCGTGATAGCGATAATTTTCCTGAGGGACAGCTCGCGCATCATACATTTCAGGCGCGGAGCATTCGGATGGGACAGGAAGATAGCCAAGGCTTCGCTCACGATAGGAATGGGACCTTTCCTCATGAACTTCGCGAGCTGCATCATCTCGATGCTTATCAACCAGCAGCTCAAGGCGCATGGAGGAGACATAGCCATCGCCGCATACGGAGTGGCAAACAGAATCACCTTCTTCTTCCTTATGATATGCATGGGATTCAACCAGGGAATGCAGCCTATCGCCAGCTACAACTGGGGGGCCAAGCTGTACTCCCGCGTAAGGAAGGTTTACTGGCTTACCACGGGGTGCGTCGCCGTGATGACCATCCTTTGCTTCCTGTTCTCCGTAGTCTGTCCCCAGGTGCTGGTGAGCATCTTCACGAGCGATCCTGTACTGAAGGAACATTCGATCTACGGACTCAGAATCATGAACATGGCAGTAGGCGTCATCAGCATCAACCTGGTGGCCGCCAACTTCTACCAGAACATAGGAATGGTAAAGAAGAGCATATTCCTGTCTTTGAGCAGACAGATCATCGTTCTGGTACCACTTCTCTATATTTTGCCTATATTTATGGGTGAAAACGGTGTCTGGTATTCGTTCCCTATTTCGGACGTGGCATCTGTAATAATCGCATTCATTTGCATATCAATCACATTCAGAAAGCTTGACAAACTGAAAGACGGAGAAGGTGCGACAGCCTTCGAAGGAAAAATTTAGCTATGGACAAAAAACACATAATTATCAACATCGGAAGACAGTTCGGCAGCGGCGGCAAGGCTACCGCGGATGAACTGGGCAGGCTGCTTGGCATCAACGTCTATGACGGGGAGCTTCTGACCGAAGCGGCGAAGAAAAGCGGCATCCGCAAGGAACTGTTCACGTCAAGCGACGAAAAGCACAGATTCTGGGCATTCGGAACGGGACTCGGGGACAACGAGCTTTTCAAGATTCAGAGCGACACCATCAGGGACATCGCACAGAGGGAAAGCGCAGTGTTCGTGGGACGCGCGTCAGACTATGTCCTCAGGGACATGGACTGCATAGACGTGTTCATCAGCGCCCCGCTTGAAGTCAGGGTAAAGAAAATGATGGCCGAGAAGAACCTCAGCGAGCGTGAGGCGGAGCTTCTGGTACAGAGAAAGGACAAGGAAAGAGCCGACTACTACAACTTCTTCACATTCACGGAATGGGGAGTGGCGTCGAACTATGACCTATGTATAGATTCGGCCATCCTCGGTATAACGGGGACAGCCGAATTCATAATAGAATATGCGAAGCGCAGAGGCTTGCTTTAGTCTTATTTGGCGCACATGACTGCGGCAGCGATGGAATTGAGCTTGGTCTCGGCGCTGTCGGCACGTGATACGAGAAGGCAAGGTGCGGATGTTCCTACGAGCATTCCTCCTTGCTTTACTTCTTTACAGAGCTTCGAATTGGTCTTCCAGAATACGTTTGCGGACTCGATGTTAGGGAAGAGCAGACAGTCTGCGTCTCCCGCAACCTCGCTCTTGAGCCCCTTGATGTCGGCAGACTCCTTGTCGATGGCTACGTCAAGCGCCAGAGGGCCGTCACCCAGGCAGGAGCCCAGCTGGCCGCGATTGGCCATGGAAGAAAGCATGGCGCCCTCCATGCAGGCAGGCATAGAGTCGAGCATCTGCTCTGATGCGGCGATGAATGCAATCTTAGGCTTGGCGATGCCGAAAGACTTGGCGGTGGAAAGCAGGAATCCGGCTTCCTTGACCTTCTGACGGAAGTCAGGCGCAGGGATTACGGCCATATCGCTTATGAACATAAGCTTGTGGTAGTTGGGATTGTCGATGATGCCCACGTGGCTCAGAAGCCCCTTGGCAGGAAGAAGTCCGGTCTCCTTGTTGAGGATGGCGCGGAGGAACTTGTCCGTGGAGCAGAGGCCCTTCATAAGGACATCTCCCATCTTGTCGTGAACGAGAGCCACGGCAGCGCTGACGGCCTTGAGTTCCACAGGCTCGTCAACTATGGTAAATTTGTTTACGTCGAAACCCTGCGCAGCGCAGACGGCCTCGATCTTCGACTTGTCACCGACCAGCGTGGCCTGAACGAAACCCATCTCCACAGCCTTGTATGCGGCTTCGATGCTGTGCTCGTCCACGCCCCAGGCGACTACGAGTTTCTTGCAAATACCCTTCTCCTTAAGTTCGGTGAAGAGTTCGGAAAAATTGCTTACCATAACGTTATCTTAAATCTTTTGTTAGTCTCATTGTGTCGCGGGCAATCATAAGCTCCTCATCGGTAGGGATAAGGGCGACCTTGACGGTGGAATCCGGAGCGGAGATTATGGCGGCGTCGCGTGTGACGTCATTAACCGCCTTGTCTATCTTGATGCCCATATAGGAGAAGTTTTTGCAGACATCCTCGCGGAGCCACGGGTTGTTCTCGGCAATGCCGGCGGTAAAGCAGATAAGATCCACTCCGCCAAGCTCGGCGATATATCCGGCCACGAGTTTGGTGATGTCCAGGACAAGCTTGTCAACCACCAGCTGCGCGCGCTCGTCGCCCTGCTCTGCAAAGCCCACCACGTCACGCATGTCCGAACTCTTGCCCGAAAGGCCGATGAAGCCGGACTTCTTGTTCATTATGTCCGTCATCTGGTCCGGAGTAAGGTTCTCCTTCTTCATGATGTAAGGGACGATATTGGCATCGATGATGCCGCACCTGGTGCCCATTATCATTCCCTCCAGAGGGGTGAATCCCATGGAGGTGTCCACGCACTTGCCGTTCCTGATGGCGGTAACGGAACTGCCGTTGCCTATGTGGCAGGTGATTATGCGGCTGTTATTGATGTCCAGGCCTGCGACCTTGGCACCCTCACGGCTCACATACTGGTGCGAAGTGCCGTGCGCGCCGTAGCGGCGGACCTTGTATTTCTGATAATACTCGTAAGGAAGGGCGTACATATAGTTCTTCGGGGCCATCGTCTGATGGAAGGCGGTGTCGAACACCACTACCTGAGGCACCTTCGGAAGCACCTTCTGCATGGCCCTGATACCCAGGATGTGGGCAGGATTGTGAAGCGGAGCGAAGTCGCAGCAGATCCTGATCTTCTCCATCACGTCCTCGTCGACCACTACCGACCCGTTGAAATAATCCGCGCCCTGCACGATTCTGTGGCCCACCGCGTCTATCTCGTCGAAACTTTTGATGACGCCGTGCTCAGGATCTGTCAGGGTGTGCAGAACCACCTGCATACCCACAGTATGGTCAGGCACGCTCTGAGTCTTCACCACAGGGGTCTTCCCCGTAGGCTTATGAGTGATTTTGCTGTCCGGAAGCCCAATCTTTTCCAGGTTTCCCTTGGCCAGAAGGGAATAATCCTCCTCGCTGCGCATATCCAGAAGCTGGTACTTTATGGACGAACTTCCACAGTTGATTACAAGAATTTTCATATATCTTTCAAATTATTTCCAAAGACGGATTTTTCGGCCGCAAATTTAACAAAAAAAGCCGTACCTTAGCACAAACTGAACTGCTATGAAAAGCAAATTGCTTCTTTTTGCTTCGCTTCCCTTCGTTTGCGGAGTGCTCATAACCTCTTACCTTCCTCTGAAGGCCAATGATCTCTGGCCCTGCGGCGGTCTGTGCGCGGCTCTCATACTGTCCCTGCTCACCCTGTTCTGTGCCGGAAGGCGCCTGCCTGCCGCCGTTCCCGTCGCGATATTCTTCCTGTGCGGAGCCCTGTGCGCCATAAACGGCCGTCTCGGATGCGGGCTCAGCCTCTTTCCGGAGTTGCAGGCCAAACTCTTCCGCGCCCTGAAGGGAGCCGTGAGCGGCGTCCCCTTTTCCGGGGCCAATACCTCAGCCCTGCTGCAGGCGCTTCTGTGCGGCGACAGGACCCTTCTTCCCGCCGGCATACAGGCCGACTTCAGGAACAGCGGCGCGGCGCACATACTGGCCCTGTCCGGCCTCCATCTGGCCATACTCTCCGGAATGCTTAAAAAGAGCCTGTTCTTCCTGGGGCACAGTCCCCGGGCCAATGTGGCCAGAAACTGCATCGTAATCGCGGCCAGCGGGCTCTACACTCTCGGCGCCGGGGCCGGAGCGTCGCTGGTCCGGGCGTTCCTGTTCATCTGCATCACGTCCCTTAAGGAAATGCTTCCCGGCCGCAGAACACCCGCCGGAGGGCCGCTGCTTTTCGCCGCCATGGTTCAGCTGTCATTCCATCCGGAGTCCGTCAGGACGCTTTCCTTCCAGCTGTCCTACCTGGCCTGCATAGGGATAAT
>CAYMDZ010000068.1:0-5218 GCA_964389355.1 uncultured Muribaculaceae bacterium
AGATACCGGCACGGAACGCCTGGTCATAACCGAGGTTCTTGATGTCGTCGAGGAACTTGGCGGTGCGTGTCACGCCGGTGTTCTTGATGACGTCGGTGATGATGGAACGAAGGGCCTTCTTTCCGAGGACCTTGTTGACATATGGAACCTCGTCAGGAACATACTGGTTCACGATGATGCGGCCTGCTGTGGTTTCCACCATCTGAGTACCCTTGGAAGGGTCCTGCTTGTCGATAGGGAGTCTCACTGAAATGAGGGCGTGCATATCGATGACCTTCTCGTCCAGTGCGATGATGACTTCCTGAGGGCCGTAGAACTTGAGTCCGGTACCCTTGGCTTCAGGTCTTACCTTGGTGATGTAGTAGAGACCGAGCACCATATCCTGGGAAGGAACGGTGATAGGGGCTCCGTTGGCAGGGTTCAGAATGTTCTGGGAACCGAGCATAAGAAGCTGGGCCTCCATAATGGCTGCGTTGCCGAGAGGAAGATGGACGGCCATCTGGTCACCGTCGAAGTCGGCGTTGAAGGCCGTACAGGCGAGAGGGTGCAGCTGGATAGCCTTTCCTTCGATCATTCGAGGCTGGAAAGCCTGGATACCGAGTCTGTGAAGTGTAGGCGCACGGTTAAGCAGAACCGGATGGCCCTTCATAACATTCTCGAGGATATCCCAGATGACAGGATCCTTGCGGTCTACGATCTTCTTTGCGGACTTTACGGTCTTCACGATGCCGCGCTCGATGAGCTTGCGGATGATGAACGGCTTGTAAAGCTCGGCTGCCATATACTTAGGCAGACCGCACTCATGCATATTGAGTTCAGGACCCACGACGATGACTGAACGTGCAGAATAGTCGACACGCTTACCGAGGAGGTTCTGGCGGAAACGTCCCTGCTTACCCTTGAGGGAGTCGGAAAGAGACTTGAGAGCACGGTTCTGCTCGCTCTTTACGGCAGATGACTTCTTCGAGTTGTCGAAGAGGCTGTCCACCGCCTCCTGGAGCATACGCTTCTCGTTGCGGAGAATGACTTCAGGAGCCTTGATCTCTATGAGTTTCTTAAGACGGTTGTTACGGATGATGACTCTGCGGTAGAGGTCGTTGATGTCCGATGTGGCGAACCTTCCGCCATCGAGCGGAACGAGAGGGCGAAGATCTGGCGGGATGACAGGAATCACCTTCATTACCATCCATTCAGGACGGTTCTTGCCGTTTGACTCCTGGAACCACTTCACGATCTGAAGACGCTTCAGAAGCTCTGCCTTCCTCTGCTGGGATGTCTCCACGGCCAGTTTCTGGCGAAGTTCCTTCGCGAGTTCCTCTATGTTGATCTCGCAGAGAAGGTCATATATACCCTCGGCGCCCATCTTGGCCACGAACTTCTCAGGATCTGAATCCGGAAGATACTCGTTGCCAGGAATACGGCTGAGCACGTCCAGATATTCATCCTCGGAGAGAAGCTCCATCTTGGCTACACCGCTGTTACCCGGCCTGACAACTATGTATTTTTCATAGTAGATCACAGACTCGAGCTTCTTGGCAGGAAGGCCAAGAATAGCGGAGATCTTGTTCGGAGCGCTCTTGAAGTACCAGATATGTGCTACAGGCACGGTAAGGGTGATGTGGCCCATTCTTTCACGGCGCACCTTCTTCTCCGTAACCTCGACGTTACATCTGTCACAGACGATGCCGCGGTAGCGGATGCCCTTGTATTTGCCGCAATAGCACTCGTAGTCCTTGGTAGGACCGAAGATCTTTTCACAGAAAAGACCGTCTCTCTCCGGCTTGTAGGTCCTGTAATTTACAGTCTCAGGCTTCAGGACCTCTCCGCAGGACCTTTCGGTAATGTCCTCCGGAGAAGCCAGTGAGATGCTGATTGTCTGGAAATTGCTCTTAACCTTTGTTTCCTTGTTATTGAAAGTAGGCATATTTCTATCTAATCCAAATTACAATAATTAATCCAGTGTAACCTTAAGGCCGAGACCTCTGAGTTCGTGGAGAAGAACGTTCAGCGACTCAGGGATACCTGCAGGCGGCATAGGGTCGCCCTTGACGATAGCCTCGTAAGTCTTGCTTCTTCCGGTCACGTCGTCGGACTTGACGGTCAGGATCTCCTGAAGGACATTGGCTGCACCGAATGCCTCGATGGCCCAGACCTCCATCTCTCCGAAACGCTGTCCACCGAACTGAGCCTTACCTCCGAGAGGCTGCTGAGTGATGAGCGAATAAGGTCCGATCGAACGTGCGTGCATCTTGTCGTCAACCATATGGCCGAGCTTGATCATATAGATGACGCCGACCGTAGCGCACTGGTCGAAGTAATCGCCGGTACCGCCGTCGCGGAGCTGAGTCTTGCCGAATCTAGGAAGACCCGCCTTGTCGGTGAGGTCGCAGATTTCCTCAAGACTTGCACCGTCGAAGATAGGCGTAGAGAACTTCAGGCCAAGTTTGGCTCCCGCCCAGCCGAGCACGGTCTCGTAAATCTGACCGAGGTTCATACGGCTTGGCACACCGAGAGGGTTAAGAACGATATCCACAGGAGTACCGTCTTCCAGGAAAGGCATATCCTCCTGGCGGACGATCTTCGCTACGATACCCTTGTTACCGTGACGGCCGGCCATCTTGTCACCGACAGTGATCTTGCGCTTCTTCGCGATGTAGACCTTGGCGAGCTGCATGATGCCGTTAGGGAGTTCGTCACCCACCTTGATCTTGTCAATCTCACGCTTGCAGATGACCTCTTCGGTCTTGACTGCGAGAACGTAGTTGTTGATAAGGTCGCGGATCATCTCGCTGTTATGCTCGTCAACTGTCCAGTTGCTTGAATTGATATTCTGGTAATCGATGCCCTTGAGAGCGTCGGCTGAGAATTTCTTGTCCTTGGCGATGATTTCCACGCCGTAGAGGTCGAACACGCCGTTGCTCTTGCGGTTCTTCGTGAGGGTGATGAGTCTCTGGAGGAAGTCTGTGCGGAGACGCTCGGCCTTCTGCTCGAACTCGGCCTGACGGAGATTGATTCTCGTCTGCTGGTCAGCCTTGGCAGCGGTGTTCTTGCGGCCGATCTTCTCGGTAGGCTTCGAATAGAGGGCAGTCTTGACGACAGTACCGCTAAGCGAAGGATTGGCCTTCAGGGATGCATCCTTGACATCGCCGGCCTTGTCGCCGAAGATGGCCTTGAGGAGTTTCTCCTCAGGTGAAGGATCGCTCTCGCCCTTAGGGGTGATCTTTCCTATCATTATGTCGCCCGGCTCGATGTGGGCACCCACCATCACGATACCGTTCTCATTCAGGCGCTTGGTGGCGTCGTCGCTGACGTTAGGGATGTCGGATGTGAGTTCCTCGGGACCGCGCTTGGTCTCACGGACCTCGGTAAGATATTCATCCACGTGGATGGAAGTGAGCACGTCCCACTTGACCATCTCCTCAGAAAGCACGATGGCGTCCTCGTAGTTGTAACCCTTCCAAGGCATGAATGCCACCATAAGGTTACGTCCGAGTGCAAGTTCACCTCCCTGGGTAGCGTAACCCTCGGTAAGAACCTGGCCTGCGTGTACTCTCTGGCCCTTGCGGACAAGCGGAGTAAGGTTGATGGTCGTACTCTGGTTGGTACGGCGGTAGTTAGGAAGCTTGTAAACAGTCTCCTCAGGAGCGAAGCTTACGAACTTCTCGTCGTCGGTAAGGTCGTACTTGATGCGGATTTCATTGGCATCCACATAAGAGACGGTTCCTTCGCGCTCCGCGATGTACTGGGTGCGGCTGTCGATGCAGACTCTCTCCTCCAGACCGGTACCAACGATAGGTGACTCAGGTTTGATGAGAGGCACTGCCTGACGCATCATGTTCGCGCCCATCAATGCACGGTGGGCATCATCGTG
Organism: uncultured Muribaculaceae bacterium; assembly: GCA_964389355.1. Taxonomy (GTDB): domain Bacteria; phylum Bacteroidota; class Bacteroidia; order Bacteroidales; family UBA932; genus Cryptobacteroides. Next base: position 3,872 of record CAYMDZ010000068.1, read on the forward strand.
CTCGAGGAACGGAATGAGCGATGCGGCTACGGAAGCCATCTGGTTAGGAGCGACGTCCATATAGTCGATCTCTTCCTTCGTTACGACAGGGAAGTCGGCCTCGAGGCGGCACTGGATGCGCTCTGCGAGGATGTTGCCCTCGTCGTCCATAGCGACATTGGCCAATGCGACCTTCTTGTCCTCCTCTTCTTCGGCGCTCATGTAGCTGTAGCCGGTGTCGGAGAGGTCAACCTTGCCGTTCTGTACGCGGCGGTAAGGGGTCTCGATGAATCCGAGCGAGTCGATGCGCGCGTAAACGCAGAGTGAAGAGATAAGACCGATGTTAGGTCCTTCCGGTGACTCGATAGGGCAGAGACGGCCGTAATGAGTGTAGTGCACGTCTCGAACCTCGAATCCGGCACGGTCGCGGCTGAGGCCTCCCGGGCCAAGGGCAGACAGACGTCTCTTGTTCGTAAGTTCGGCAAGAGGGTTGGTCTGATCCATGAACTGGGACAGCTGGCTGGTGCCGAAGAACGAGTTGATGACTGAAGACAGCGTCTTCGAGTTGATCAGGTCGATAGGCTTGAACTGCTCCGAGTCCCTTACGTTCATACGCTCACGGATGGTGCGTGCCATGCGGCTGAGGCCCACGCTGAACTGATTGGCCAGCTGCTCGCCTACGGTACGTACACGACGGTTGCTCAGGTGGTCGATATCGTCCACCGTGGCCTTCGCGTTGATGAGCTGAATGAGGTATTTGATGATCTCGATGATGTCGGTGTTGGTAAGAACACGCGTGCTCGGGTCAATGTCCAGGCCGAGCTTCTTGTTGATGCGGTAACGGCCGACATTGCCCAGGTCATAACGCTTCTCTGAGAAGAAGAGCTTGTCGATGACGTCGCGGGCGGTGTTCTCATCAGGCGGTTCGGAATTGCGGAGCTGTTTGTAGATGTAACCCACAGCCTCGAGTTCCGTATTTGTAGGGTCCTTCTGGAGTGAATTGAAGATGATGCTGTACTCCGCCGTACTTGCCTCGTCTTTCTGGAGAAGGATGGATTTGGTGTCCGTGTCAAGGATGGCCTCGATGGAATCGTCGTCGAGGATCTCGCCGCGCTCCACGATAGGATTGGTTCTCTCGATAGGGATTACCTCGCCGGTATCCTCGTCTTCGAAATCCTCAACCCAGGTCTTGAGCACTTTGGCGGCAAGTTTGCGCCCCTTGTTGGCCTCAAGATTCTCTCTGGTAACCTCGATCTCATCGGCAAGGTTGAAGATGTCGATGATGTCCTTGTCGGAGTTGTATCCTATGGCTCTGAGAAGAGTGGTTACCGGAAGTTTCTTCTTGCGGTCGATGTACGCATACATCAC
>CAYMDZ010000069.1:0-5145 GCA_964389355.1 uncultured Muribaculaceae bacterium
CAACGGCGTTCTCAACCCTACACCTGAGAATGTCGCCATCAACTGCGAACTGAACTCCGGCAACTGGGTTTACAACTGCGACATCACCTACACCAGCGCGACCAACACCGCCGCCGACTACTTCATCAACTCTTACGCTCAGCTTGTCAGCTCGGAGGCCAATGTCAACCGCGCATCCATCTGGATGGACGGCGCCAGCGGCGCAGCACGCTGCCATTCTGCATTCAAGTCATCGAACTGGGTAAGAAATGCAGGCGACTATGTGGAGTTCAACAAGGTAGGCTTCTATGCGGCCAACAGTGTGAACTCATTCACCTGGGGCTCTGACGACATGATCTTCCTCTACGATCTTAGCGACGGTAACCTGGACAATCTCCTCTGGGAGTCTGAGACCGGAGTTTACGGCTCTATGGCCACCATCGTGGAAGCCAACGGCAATGCCTGCAGCGATGTAGCCCTCAGGGTATCCGACGACGGATACTATATGTACCTGTACTTCTTCTTCGCCGGCGGACGTCTTGTCTGTGTACAGTTCGACTGCCTGGACATGTAACATAATGAAAAGAAAAGGATTATTGTTTTTGCTTGCAGCGGGGCTATTTTGCCTCGCTGCTTGCGATAGTGAGAAGGGACGTTACCGCACGCCGGAATGGGACCTCCCTGACACCCCCGACACTCCTGACGATCCGGATGACCCCGACACGCCCGATGAGCCGGACGGCAAGCCGTTCTACATTTGGGTGGACGCCGCGGCCAATTTCATCGATTTCGCCGACTCGAAGGACAACATCCGCCGCGACCTGAAGAAGGCCGCCGACGCCGGATTCACCGACATTGTGGTGGACGTCCGCCCTACTACCGGAGATGTGCTGTTCACCTCGAAGGTGGGCCATCCCGTGGAGTGGCTCGGCGCCTGGGTGAAGGGAGTGTATTCGAAGGTGGAAAGGACGGCCGACTGGGATTATCTGCAGGCCTTCATAGAGATCGGGCATTCGCTCGGCCTTAGGGTTCACGCGGGTCTCAACACTATGATAGGCGGACGGAGCACCGGGCTGGGCGCCCAGGGCATCCTCGTAAGGGATGCCTCCAAGAAGGAATGGGCCACCACCTACAACCTCTCCACCGGTCTGGAGAACGCCCTGGACTGCGGCAAGGAACTTTTCTTCAATCCTGCCCATCCCGAGGTGCAGGCCTACCTCATCTCTATGCTTGAGGAAGTGGCCGCCTACGAGGATCTGGACGGAATAATCCTGGACAGATGCCGTTTCGCGGGCCTTCAGTCCGACTTTTCTGATATCAGCAAGAAACAGTTTATGGAATATGCCGGGCTGGCTTCCATCTCCTGGCCTTCGGACATCCTTCCTGCGGGAACGGATTATTCGGCGGCACAGAAGATCGCCACACCGGCCAGGCATTACAAGACCTGGCTCGAGTGGAGGGCCAAGGTCATACACGATTTCATAGAGAAGGCTTCGAATGCCGTACACGCGGTCAATCCGGACATCAAGTTCGGCGTATACGTGGGCGGATGGTATTCGCAGTATTATGACGTGGGAGTGAACTGGGCAAGTCCGAAGTACAACACAGCCTCCTTCTTCCCGAAGTGGGCCAGCAGCAAGTACGGATCCTACGGCTATGCCGACCACGTGGACCAGATGCTCATCGGGGCCTACGCTTCGCCGGGCGCAGTCTACGGAACGGGCGAGTGGACCATGCAGGGATTCTGCCTTCTGGCCAAGGACAAGATAGGCTCAGCCTGCCCGCTGGTATGCGGCGGTCCTGACGTGGGCAACTGGGACACCGGGAACAACTATTCCCAGGATCAGGAGAACCAGGCCATCGTGAATTCGGTCAAGGCCTGCTATGACGCCTGCGACGGCTATTACCTTTTCGATATGATACACCTCAAGCAGGCAGACCAGTGGCAGTATGCCAAGCAGGGGATAGACAAAGCATTGAACAAGTGATGAAAAAGATATTTTTGATTTTGGGAGCGGCGCTGATGCTCCTTTCTTCCTGTACGAAGAAGGCTCAGGAGAAGCCCCGCTTCATCTGGATAGACGCTTCGGCCAATTTTTCCGACTTCGCGAATTCGAAGGACAACATCCGGCGCGACCTCACCAAGGCCCGCGAATGCGGATTCACCGACATCGTGGTGGATGTGCGCCCTACGAACGGCAATGTGCTTTTCCGTTCGCGCGAAGGCATTCCTTATGATTGTCAAAGATCCTGGAAGGGCGAGGTCAGGCGCACCGCCGACTGGGATTATCTCGACGCGTTCATCGAGATCGGCCATTCGCTTGGCCTGAGGGTGCACGCCGCGATGAACACTATGGCTGGCGGAGCCTGGTCTCCGAGGGGAGCCAGCGGACTTTTGGCCACCGATCCTTCGAAAAAGGACTGGGAGACTCAGTACAACACCGCCGAAGGCATACGCGCGAAGGAGCGCGGGGATGCGCACAGCGCGCTGTTCTTCAATCCCGCACATCCGGAGGTGCAGGCATATCTCATTGGCCTGATAGAAGACCTCGCGGCCTATAAGGATCTGGACGGAATATTCCTGGACAGGTGCCGTTATGCGGGGCTGCAGAGCGATTTCTCCGAACTCAGCAGGAAGCTGTTTATGGAATACATCGGCGTGGACAGCATCAACTGGCCTTCGGACGTGCTTCCGGCAGGCACCACCTATGCGACTCAGCCTGAGGTTAAGCCGAAATATTTCTTGCAGTGGAACGAGTGGAGGGCCAAGGTCATACACGATTTCATCGTGAAGGCTGCGGACGCCGCACACGCCGTGAACCCGAAAATCAAGTTCGGTGTGTATGTGGGCGGCTGGTATTCAGAATATTACGATGTGGGCGTGAACTGGGCGAGCCCGGATTATGATGCGCACAGGGATTTCCCGGAGTGGGCGAGCGAGAATTATAAGAATTACGGTTATGCCGACCATCTCGACCATATGCTCATCGGGGCCTATGCTTCGCCTGCCAAGGTTTACGGCGACGAGGAGTGGACTATGGAAGGATTCTGCCGTCTGGCCAAGGAGAAGATAGGTTCGGCCTGCCCTTTGGTATGCGGCGGTCCTGACGTGGGCAACTGGGACTTGAAGCAGCAGTATTCCGAAGAAGTGCGGGAACAGGCCATAGTGAATTCGGTGAAGGCCTGCTATGATGCCTGCGATGGATATTTCCTCTTCGATATGATACATTTGAAGATGGCTGACCAGTGGAAATTCGTCAAGGAAGGCATAGACAAAGCGCTTGAATAAAAATACATAATGAATTTGGGAAGTCTTCTTATCGCGCTCAGCGTGACGCTGGTCAATCCTTTCATCGGCTTCGGCGGGCACGGTCACGTATTTGTCGGAGCTAATGTCCCATATTTTTACTACTTTTGCAGATGCGTTTCTCAACAGTGGTCTCACATATGTTTTCCGGTTTTTCTCTGATGGCGGCCGTGCTGCCGTTCGGCTGCACCGCAGATCCTGCGGGCGGCACCGTAGTGGATCTGAAGAACGGCGAGAGGCTTCTTTCACCGGAGATGATCTCCCTGTTCTATTCATGTCCTGTGGAATTCCCTGATCTGTAACCGATAATAACGCTATAATTTATGAAAAGATCAATTTTGGCAATTCTCGCACTTGCGGCCCTTTCGCTCGCCTCGTGCAAATCGTCCTGCGATGTTCTGATCGTGGGCGGCGGTGCTTCCGGCACCATGGCCGGCATACAGGCGTCACGTATGGGATGCAGGACCGTAATTGCTGAGGAGACCACCTGGATAGGCGGTATGCTCACTTCGGCCGGCGTGTCCGCAGTGGACGGAAACTACCGTCTTCGCGGCGGCCTTTTCGGTGAATTTACCGATGCCCTGGCCAGACATTATGGCGGATACGAGGCACTTAAGACTGCCTGGGTCAGCAACATTATGTTCGAGCCTTCGGTAGGAGAGTCCATACTCGAGAACAAGGTCGCGAAGGAAAAGAAACTGACTCTTCTCAAGGAATACCGTTTCGAAGAAGCGGAGAAACTCTCCAGGGGCGGCTGGAAGGTGACATTCACCACCCCTGACGGGAAGAAGTCCATCAAGTGCAGGATCCTTATAGACGGCACCGAGCTCGGTGACGTGGCCAGGGCCTGCGGCGTGAAATACCACATCGGGTTCGACCCCAAGTCCTACACTCACGAGGCCACGGCCCTCGAGGAAGGTAACAACCTTGTTCAGGATATGACTATGGTGATGACCCTCAAGGACTTCGGCCCGGGAGTGGACATGACCGTCGCCCGTCCGGAAGGCTATGACGTGAACAAGTACGTCAATTGCTGCATCAACCCTCTGAACAACCCGGCTACCGACAAGGGCCAGCAGATGTGGAGCCCGGAGATGATGCTCTCCTACGGAAAGCTCCAGAACGGCAAGTATATGATCAACTGGCCTGTGGAGGCCAATGACTTCTATGCCAATATTATAGATCTCCCGCGCGAGCAGCGCGACTCCGTGATCCGTCAGGCCAAGCTCCGCACGCTCGGATTCCTGTATTTCCTTCAGACGGAGCTTGGATACAAGAACCTTGGCCTGGCCAATGACGAATATCCGACGCCGGACAGGCTGCCGTTCTTCCCTTATCACAGGGAGAGCCGCCGAATCGAAGGCGAATATCTCTTTACTCTGGACGAATTGGCCAGCAGATATGATTACAAGGCATACAGAACCGGTATAGCTGTGGGTGATTACCCTGTGGACCATCATCATTATGCGTGTCCGCAGTGGAAGGAGTTCTCGCACCTGTGGTTCGGCAAGGTTCCTTCATACACGCTTCCGGCTGGAACGCTGGTTCCGCTTGGTGTGGAGGATCTTATCGTGGCGGAGAAGTCCATCAGCGTGTCGAACCTGGTGAACGGCACCACCCGTCTTCAGCCGGTGGTCTGCGAGATCGGTCAGGCTGCGGGCGTGTTCGCGGCATTGGCAGTCAAGGACGGCTGCAGGGTAAGGGACGTGAAGGTGCGCGACGTGCAGAGAACGCTTCTCGACGCGGGAGCGTACATCCAGCCTTATCTGGATCTGCCTTTGAACGATCCTGATTTCAAGGCGCTTCAGAGGGTGGGCTCCACCGGTATTCTTCACGCGGAAGGACGCAATGTGGCGTGG
>CAYMDZ010000070.1:0-5138 GCA_964389355.1 uncultured Muribaculaceae bacterium
CCAGACCAACGAGCTTTCGCTCCACTCCCCCGGCCTTCTGCCTTACCAGAGCGTCCCTGCCTATGAATTCCGGCTTGTCAAGCTTGCAGAACATCGAAAGGCCCGCCATCACAGGCGAAATCTTCTCCGAAAGTTCGTCGCCGTAAAGCGGAAGTCCCGCCTCGAAACGCAGCGTGTCGCGGCATCCGAGTCCGCAAGGCTGTACGCCAGCCTGCATCAATGTGTCCCACATCGCGCGTATCTTCTCCACCGGCGCATAGATCTCGAACCCGTCCTCACCAGTGTATCCGGTGCGACTGACTATCATATCCCCGCTGACGCAGAAAGTATAGAAAGTGAGCTGTTTGCCTTCATTTATGCCAAGCACCTCCTCCAGAGTCTTCTCGGAATCCGGGCCCTGAACAGCCAGCTGCCCCCAGGCTTCGCTCTGATTGTCAATGAGTACGTCATAGCCATTGGCATTATCCAGAATCCAGCTGTGGTCCTTGTCGATGTTCCCGGCATTGACCACCAGAAGATACCTGTCATCCTCGAAGCACCTGTACACCAGCAGGTCATCGACCGTGCCGCCGTCTGGGTAAAGCATCATTCCGTAAAGGATGCCGCCCTTGGCCAGCTGGGAGATGTCATTTGTAAAGATATGGTTTACGAACTTAAGGCTGTCGGGGCCGCTGACGAAGATTTCCCCCATATGGGAAACGTCGAACACGCCGACCTTTTCCCTTACTGCCTTGTGTTCGGCGATGATGCCGGCCTGATACCTGATAGGCATATCAAAGCCTGCGAAAGGGCTCATCTGAGCGCCCAGGGCGATGTGTCTGTCGTGCAGACAGGTGATTTTGTCCATAGGATTAGCGTTTGATTATCTCCAGGTCCTTCTTCAGGACGATCTTGGGTTCCATCATGGCCACCTTCTGGATGAGGCGGATCTGATTGGCCAGGTTAAGATAGACCTTGTCCTCGTGCTTGCCCTTCCTCCACCATTTGTAGAAGCCGACAGGATCGGTCTCGAACGGTATGCGGGCGATGATGCCGGTGCTGTAGCCTGGATAGTCGATGACGAGCTTGAGGCCCATGAAACGCTTGAAATAATCCGGATCAGCCCTGCGCAGCTTGCTCTCGAGAGGGTTCAGGAGCTCCATCTCGTCGAGCTGGATGCTCTTGTCCCTGATATACATCTTATGGATGCGCACCGGGTCCTTGCAGATCCAGATGCCCATCTTGTATGTCACCGGCCCTTCCTCGGTGTCGAGTGTCAGATAATCGTTAGAATAGTAAAGCTTCCCGCTGTCGAGAGGATATTCTTCCAAGGTTTCATTTTCCATATCCTAGCAAAGATAATAAAAAAAGGGAGTCACGCCAAACGTGACTCCCCATTTATTGACCGGTCAGGATTATTTGGTTCCGACCATCACGATCTTCGAGAAGTTGTTCTGAGCGAGAAGCACCTTGAGGGCATCGGTGATCTCCTCGGAAGTGATGCTGTCAAGCACAGCCTCGTAATCGGTGTTGAAATCCACGCCGTAACGCAGGTAGCTCATCATTATGTTATGCCAGTAAGAAGTCTGCTGGAGGTTCTCCTCGTGATCCTTGACGAGGTTCTTCTTCGTCTTCTCCACATCCACTGCGCGAGGTCCGTCCACTGCGAACTGTGCGACGATCTCCTGAACGCGGCCGTTCAGATACTCATACCTGGCTGGGTCTGTCTGGTAAACGATCTGGAGCAGAGTCCTGTTCAGAGGTGAAGGTGAAGCGGCCACATAAGAGCTGATGCCGTAGGTACCGCCCTCTTTCTCGCGGATTTCCTCGTGAAGGATGAGCTCGAGAGTTGAACCGAGAAGCTCGTTCAGAAGGTCACCCTTCAGGGTGTAAGCCGACGGAATGCTGTAGCAGAAGAAGTTGAGCACGTAAGGATCCTGCATCTGGCGGGTGAATTCACATTCGTGAACGCCGTTCGCGTAATTGAATGCTCCGGTCCTGTAGTCCTCCTTCTTGCCCTTGGCAGGAAGAGAAGCCACATAGGTCTTGAGAAGCGGAAGAAGTTCCTCTTCGGAGATGTTTCCGGTGATTACGAAGGTGAAGTCTGCGGCATTGGCGAAACGCTCCCTGGCAATCTTGATGGCCTTGGCATAGTCAACCTTGTCCAGGTCGGCGTGCTTGAGGGTGTATGAGTAGGCAGGATTGTCGTAGATCACGTTCGAGAGGGTGTCGCGGAACGCGGTCATAGGCTGGGTCTCGGCATTGGCAAGCGAAGCCGCAGTCTTGGTCTTCCAGGATGCGAAGGCCTCCTCGTCGCTGCGTATGCCCGTGAAGTGCAGGTAGCAGAGCTGGAAGAGAGTCTCGATGTCCTTAGGGGTTGAACGGCCGCTGACGCTCTCGTTGTAAAGGGATACGGATGAGCTGCAGCTTACGTTCTTGCCCGCGAGGACCTTGGCCAGGTCGGTGGCGCTGAACTCCCCTATGCCGCCGATCTCGATGAGGTCGTCCACTGATGAGAGGGTGATGTAGTCGCTTTCAGGGTAGAGAACGAGACCTCCCTTGCTGAATGCGTTCACCAGAACCTGATCCTTGTTGAGGTCGGTTGACTTGAAGTAAACGTTGACGCCGTTGGAGAGGGTGTAATGCTTGTAGCCGAATTCAGAATCCTCGGTCTTCTTAACCTTGCCGGCCTTGCGGATCTTGGATACGAGAGGCTGGTCGATGACCTCGTCCTCGTAAGGAGCGATCTCCTCGGCTTCCACGCCCTTGAGCGCTGCGAGGATCTCGTCGTCGGTAGGATAAGTGAGGCCGTCCTTTTCAGGCAGCATATTGACTACCACCAGGTTGTTCTGGATATTGAAGGACTCAGCCACGTACTGGTTGATCATCTCGACAGGGATGTTCGGGGCCAATTGGTTCATAAGGGCGAATTCGGTCTCGATGCCCGGGATTGGCTCGTTGTCGATGAAGTGGCGCACAAGCTCTGAACAGTATGATGCGCTGGTCTTCTTCTCGCGCTGGTTGTATTCGCTCTCAAGAGATGAGAGATAGTCGGCGCGTGCACGCTCATACTCGCTGGCGGTAAAGCCGTTGCGAACGATGCGGAGCATCTCGCGGTAAAGCGAGGTAACGCCTCTGAGAAGCTGGTTCTCGTCATACATAACTACGCCGAGGTATGATCCGCAGGTCTTGGACAGCATAAAGTCAGACTCTCCGATTCCCGCATACACGAAGTCAGGATCGGCCTTCTGGGTCATCTCGTTAAGACGTGCCTCGGCCATAGCCTCCATCATATGGTTGCAGTACTGCACGAGGATGTAGTCGAGGTTGACCTTCTCCTCTGCAGGAATTGCGGGGTGCTTGAGGAAGATGTAGGTGAGTGCGTTGGACTGCTCCTTGTCAAGGCCTGTGGCGATGATAGGCTCGACATTGTCCTCAACCTGGGTGTAGACACGCTCAGGCGCATCGGCAGGGGCTGCTGGAAGGGTCGAGAAGATGTCCTTGATCTTGGCTTCCACCAGATCGACATCGAAGTCACCCACTACCACAATACCCTGCTGGTCAGGACGGTACCAGGTGTGGTAATAGTTGCGCAGAGCCTCGTATGGGAAGTTGTCCACCACTTCCATAGTGCCGATCGGCATACGCTCGCCGTACTTGTTTCCGGGATAAACCTTAGGTAGAACCTGGTCGTAGATGCGCATAGTGGCGTTCTGACGGCTTCTCCACTCCTCGTGGATGACTCCGCGCTCCTTGTCTATCTCATCGCCGTCGAGCAGAAGGTCGCCGGCCCAGTCGTGAAGGATAAGCAGGCAGGAATCGATGGAATCGGGATATTTGGCTACAGGGACGTTGTCGATGTTATAGACGGTCTCGTCGATGGAGGTGTAGGCATTCAACTGGGCGCCGAACTTCACGCCGATGGACTCGAGGTAGCTGATAAGGCCGTTCCCCGGGAAGTTAACGGTGCCGTTGAAGCACATATGCTCCAGGAAGTGCGCGAGACCTCTCTGGTCATCGTTCTCGAGGATGGAGCCCACCTTCTGGGCGATGTAGAAATTCGCCTGTCCCTTAGGTTCTTCGTTGTGACGGATGTAATAGGTAAGCCCGTTGTCAAGCTTTCCTATACGCACGTTCTCGTCCACCGGAATAGGTGGCATCTGCTGGGCCGAAAGGCTCACGCAGGCTGCGAACGCGGCTAAGATTACTAGGATTTTTTTCATAATATTGTTGATACACTAATAAATTTCTAACTATACAAACGCGGTTTTTCGCGGTTTGCTACATAAAAACCCGTAAATTTAGCACAAATTTGTGCTATAAAAAAATCACGCATTGAAATTTATGGAAACAAAACACATTGTCCCTCTGACGATCCCCAGTTATCTGGTAGATTATAAAAAGCGTCTGCGCCCGGCCTGCTTTATGTCCATTGCGCAGGAAATGGCCGTGGAAGCGGCTACGGTGCTGCATTTCGGATACGAAGACATGGCCGCGCACGATTTGGCCTGGGTGGTCAGCCGCACCAAGCTCATCTTCAACCGCGTCCCCGTCTGGAAGGACCGCGTCGAATTCCACACCTGGCACAAAGGCATACAGGGCCTCTACTTCCTTCGCGACTACCGTATGGTGAGCGAAGACGGAGAAGTGCTCATCGACGGCACCAGCTCGTGGATAGCTCTGAACACGAAGACACGTTCGCTCTTCAGGACCGAAGACCTCGGCCTGTATTTCGACGTCACGCCGCAGAACACGGAAAACGCCATCGAGACCCCCGCCGGCAAGATCGTGGCCCCGAAAGACGCCGGACTCGTAGCCAGCCACACAGTCGAGTATTCGGATGTGGATTTCATCGGGCATGCCAATAACGCCAGCTACATCAGCTGGGCGATGGACTGCCTGCCGGAGGACCTGCTCCGGGACAGCTTCCCGCACATAGTGGAGATCAACTTCAACAAGGAAACCCGCGGGGGCGAGACCATAGACATTTACCGCAAGGTCCGCGAGGACGAGACCGCCACGACGGTCATCTTCGAAGGCAAGGTCGCCGGCCTCACCCACTTCACCGCCCGCTTCACGTACGACAGGTAAAGGCTATTAAAGTTCTGATCACATTATATCAAGCTGAAGGTAGCTTCGTTCCGGGTGGTGGAGTCGCC
>CAYMDZ010000071.1:0-5135 GCA_964389355.1 uncultured Muribaculaceae bacterium
GTATCCTTCGGGTCCGAAGGCTCTTCTGCGGGCTTTTCCGGCTCTTCCGGAAGGGGTTCTGCGGCAGGGGTGTGTAAAATACAGGCTCCCGCCAGTGAAATTACTGACAGGAGCGCTGCAAAGTTTTTGATCTTTGAAGCTTTCATAGTTCTGAAGTTTAAGTTCTGAATGTTTCCGTTAACCTCCGAAGTTGTCGTAAAGGATATTCTCTGAAGGAACTCCGAGAGAGTCGAGCAGCTGATTTACGCTCTTGACCATCATAGGAGGTCCGCACATAAAGTACTTTATGTCTTCAGGAGATTCGTGATTCTTAAGATAGGTCTCGTTCATCACATTGTGTACGAAGCCTGCGGTGTAAGGAACACCGGCTGCGTCTGCTGCAGGATCCGGACGGTCAAGTGCCAGATGGAACTTGAAGTTAGGGAATTCCTTCTCAAGCTCTGCGAAGTCCTCGAGGTAGAACGCCTCCACGAGCGCACGCGCGCCGTAGAAGAAGTTGACCTTGCGGCCTGTCTTCAGAGTCTTGAAGAGCTGCATGATGTGTGAACGGAGAGGTGCCATACCTGCACCGCCGCCTACGAATATGTATTCGATATCGTCAGGGTCGTTTTCAGGGAGAAGGAATTCTCCGTAAGGACCGCTGATGGTAACCTTGTCGCCAGGCTTGCGGGTGAACACGTATGAAGAAGCTATACCAGGGTTGACAGGCAGAAGTTTGAAGCCCTGCTCACGCGGTACGCTGCGGTCGAACGGAGGCGTAGCGATACGGACGTTGAGCTTGATGATGCCCTTCTCACCAGGATAGGAGGCCATTGAATATGCACGGATGGTAGGAGCAGGGTTTACGCTTTCAAGATTGAAGAAACCGTATTTCTCCCAGTCCTTGCGGTATTCAGGATCCACGTCGATATCCTTGAAATAAAGGTGATATGCAGGGATGTCTATCTGGATGTACTCACCTGACTTGAATTCCAGGTTCTCGCCTTCAGGAAGCTTGACGGTGAATTCCTTGATGAAGGTGGCCACGTTCTTGTTCGAGATGACCTCGCATTCGAGCTTCTTCACGCTGAGCGCGCTTTCCGCTACCTGAATCTTGAGGTTGTCCTTGACCTTGACCTGGCATCCCAGTCTCCAGCCGTCCTTGATCTGCTTGCGGTTGAAGAAGCCCGTCTCGGTAGGGAGGATCTCTCCGCCGCCGTCGAAGACCTGAACCTTGCACTGGCCGCAGTTGGCCTTTCCGCCGCAGGCTGAAGGAAGGAAGATCTGGTTGTTCGCAAGGGTGCTCATCAGCGATCCGCCAGGGGTTACGTCCAGAGTCTTCTTGCCGTTGTTGATGTCTATCTTTACGGTGCCCTTAGGTGTTATGGCGTTCTTGATAAGCAGAAGTATACCGACCAGAACGACGATAGAGATGACCATAAGCACCACTGCTGTAATTACTACTGTAATCAATGTATTGCTCATAATGTACGCCTCCCGATTAAAGTGATATACCCATGAATGCCATAAATCCTATACCCATAAGACCTACCGTAATGAAGGTGATGCCGGTACCCTTGAGGCCGGCAGGCACATTGCTGTAGGTCATCTTCTCGCGGATCGCCGCAAGTGTCACGATGGCCAGGTACCAGCCAAGGCCGCTGCCGAGAGCATAGACTGCTGACTCGCCGACATTGGCAAAGTCCCTCTGCTGCATGAAGAGCGCACCGCCGAGGATGGCGCAGTTCACTGCGATAAGCGGAAGGTAGATACCGAGTGAAGAGTAGAGCGAAGGCAGGAATTTCTCCACTACCATTTCCACAATCTGTGTGATGGCTGCGATGACGGCGATGAAGAGGATGTAGCTGAGGAAGCTGAGGTCCACATCGGCGAACTTTGCGCCAAGCCACTGGAGGGCGCCCGGTTTGAGGACGTACTCATTGAGAAGGTAGTTCAACGGAAGGGTTACCAGAAGCACGAAGACTACGGCAATTCCCAGACCGTTCGCTGTCTTGACATTTTTTGATACTGCCAGGTATGAACACATACCGAGGAAGTATGCAAATATCATATTGTCAACGAAGATTGACTTTACGAATAAACTTAAAAGATCCATAATTCCCAGTGTGTGTTATTATTTTTCCTGAAGTGATTTGTCTATGCTTCTGTGGATCCAGATGACGCATCCCAGGAGGATGAGCGCCATAGGAGGAAGAATCATAAGACCGTTGTTGGTGTATCCGAGAGCCTTGAGAACCGGAATTCCGAAGAGGGTTCCGCTTCCGAGGAGTTCACGGATGAATGCTACGACGATAAGGATCATCGCGTATCCCAGGCCGTTGGCAGCGCCGTCAAGAAGTGAAGGGATAGGCTTGTTGCCGAGGGCGTAAGCCTCGATGCGGCCCATCACGATACAGTTCGTGATGATAAGTCCGATGTAAACGGACAGTTGCTTGGATACTGAGAATGCGTATGCCTTGAGCACCTGGTCAACCAGGATTACCATAAGGGCCACAACGACCAGCTGCACGATGATACGCGCGCGGTTAGGGATGGTCTTCCTTATGATGGAGCAGACGAAGCTGCTTATCGCTGTTACTATGGTTACAGAAAGGCCCATTACGATGGCGCCCTTGAGCTCTACGGTGACAGCCAGTGAAGAACAGATACCGAGGATGAGGACAGTGATAGGGTTGCCCTTGAAGATCGGATTAAGGATTGTTTCTTTCAAATTGCTCATTGTTATTCCTCCTCTGCTGTTATATAGTTCCTGTATGCGTCAAGCCAGTCGTTGATGGCGGCATTCAGACCCTTGCAGGTCATGGTCGCACCCGAGATGGCGTCGATGGCGTTGGTCTTTCCTGCCGGAGCGCCGCCCTTGACGATTTCGAATATCTGTCCGCCCTCCACATTGAGAGTCTTTCCTGCGAATGAACCGCGGAATGAAGGGTCATCCTTGATCTTTCCACCCAGACCAGGGGTCTCGGAAGAGTGGTCGAAGTATGCGCCCACGATGTGGGTAAGGGTCGCGTCCGTGGCGATATATCCCCAGATAGGTCCCCAAAGGCCGGCACCGTATACAGGGAACACGTGAACGCCGTTCCTGAACACGTAAACCGGAATCTCGAATGAGGCGTCGCTGAACTTGTATGTCTGGGCCTTGAGGTCGGATGTACCGTAAACCTGGGCTGAAGCCTTGTCAAGCGAAGCTGTCTGTTCGCCCTTGGCATTGACCAGAACGGCGCAGTCGAGCTCGTCCTTGAACATCTTGATTATGGCCTGATTGCCTTTCTGGCCGAGTTCGGCCTTGTCTCCGAACTGTGCGGCGCAGAGAATCTGGCTGATGGTCTCGGCTTTCTCGTTGTCCTCCTGAAGAGGCTTGAGCTTCTGTGAGACGAAGGCCAATATGGCAGCTACAAGCACACAGATTACTGTGGTGTAGACGATTGTATATACATTGCTGTTCGTATTCATATTATAGCCTCCTGTTATTCAGCGTAAACTTTTCTGGCCTTGGCCTTAAGGTGAATGCTAATTACGATATGGTCGATCAGAGGTGCGAAGATGTTGCCGAGGAAGATGGCGAGCATCATACCTTCAGCGTAACCGGGGTTGAAGAGCCTGATGATCGCGCACATCGCACCGATGAGGAATCCGTAGATCCATTTGCCTGCCTCGGTCTGAGCGGATGTCACAGGGTCGGTAGCCATGAATACGGAACCGAATGCAAATCCTCCCATTACCAGATGGTAGTAGCAAGGGATGTCGGATGCGCCCGTAAGATTGGCAAGTCCGGCAATGGCCAGGCATCCGAGCACTGAGCTGAACATAATCTTCCAGCTGGCGACTCCGGTCCAGATGAGGATGAACGCACCGATGAGGATGGCGATCACTGAAGTCTCACCGACTGAACCCGGGATACCGCCCCAGAACATTGTCCAGAAGCTGGTGCTGTACTGAACGGATGCGTTTGAGAGGGCGTCCATACCGTTGGCGGCAAGTGCGAGAGGGGTAGCTCCGCTGAAGCCGTCGATGACGTCCGCACCCTTCGAGATCCAGCAGTCTTCACCGGACATGTTGCTCGGGTAAGAGAAGAACAGGAATGCGCGGGTGAGGATGGCAGGGTTGATGAGGTTCATACCGGTACCGCCGAAGACCTCCTTGCCGAAGATGACTGCAAATGCCACTGCAACTGCAAGCATCCAGAGAGGAACGTCCACAGGGACGATGAGAGGAATGAAGAAACCTGTCACCAGGTAACCCTCGTTGACTTCCTCGCCTCTGATCTGGGCCGAAGCGAATTCGATGGCCAGACCGACGATGTAGGAAACCAGGTAGAGAGGGAGGACCTTGAGGAAGCCGAACCAGAATGCCTGGAGGACATTGAGGGAAACTCCCGTGGCCAGTGAGTGCTGATAACCGACGTTCCACATGCCGAAGATGGCAGCCGGAACGGCAGCTATGACAGCTATGATCATAATACGCTTGATATCCACTGCGTCACGCACGTGGGCGCCTTTGCGGGCTACCGTGCCAGGAACGTGAAGGAATGTCTCGAAAGCGTCGACTGTAGAATGCAGCCAGTAAAGTTTGCCGCCTTTTTCAAATATCTTATTCATACGCTTAAGCCATTTCTTTAAGCATCAGGTCAATGCCCTTTGCGATTATATCCTGAATGTTGTTCTTCGAAGGATCCATGAATTCGCATACCGCGAGATCTTCCGGAAGAACTTCGTAGATGCCGTACTGCTCCATCTTCTCTATGTCGCCGGCCAGGCAGGCCTTTACGAGGTAGAGAGGGTAGATGTCCATAGGGAGATACTTGGCATAGTAGGTGTCAGGCATCACGAACGCGCGCGGACCGCCGTGAAGGTTCGTGTCCATATCGTATCTCTTTCTAGGAGACATCCATCCGAAGCACCAGTTGAAGTAAGAGTGGTTTGCGCTGAACTGGTTCAGACGAAGAGGTCTGGCCCATCCCAGAAGCTCCTGCTCGGTGCCTTCCTTGATGAGGGTGATGGTGTTGTCGGCGAATCCGAGATATCCGTCCTTGCCGACGTTCTTGCCGGTCATCACGTCGCCGCTGATGATGCGGATCTCGTTCTCGTTCGTGCTGTAGAACGGCTGGAGGCTGTTCATAGGAAGTCCCGGAACGG
>CAYMDZ010000072.1:0-5116 GCA_964389355.1 uncultured Muribaculaceae bacterium
ACCGCTCTAACTGGTTTTGCAGACCAGTGCCTAACCTCCCGGCCCAAGCACCAATGGACTACAAAAGTAGGCAATAATTCCCAAACTACCAAATCCTACAGGTTGAAGAAATTGAACCACCAGGTGATTCCGATGTTCAGCACATCCTGATCAAATGCGACAGACGCTGAACTTTCTCCACCGATGATGTAATAATCCCCGCTCCTGTGATAGTACACTGCGTGAAGACGTATGTTGCGGTTATATTTGCTTGGATAACATTCCAGTCCCAGTCCCGCGGACCACACGTCCGTATCCAGCCCGATTATCGGATCCCAGTCACTGAGACTGCCGTTGTTGTCGTACGACGCCTTGATAAACGCAGAGAATTCGTCGGAAAAAGTCTGGGTAAGCTGGCACCCGAGCGTAAAGTCGCTCACCAGGTCACAATGGTCATCGGCATATCTTAAAACGGCATCTGCCTGAACGGCGGTCTTGCCGAATCTGAACTCGTTACCGGTGGCAAGTACCGCATACCAGCGGTCCGGAACAGTCTGCATGACGCTGAACGAATGGTTACCGTGGTACCATCCGTGTCTGTTGACGGAATGGAAGTTCACTGCATATTTCTGATCATCCAGCGAAGCGTACGGACTTTGGCAGACCTGAAGCGTGAGGATGTCATTCTTCGAGGCGAAAGTGTACGAGCCGCTCACACCGAATTCATAACAAGGCATATACGCCCACCACATCGAACTGAAATACATATCCACCGGAGCGGTGTTGTACTCCATGCCGCCGAGAGCCACAACCTGTTTTCCGGCAGAGAAATTCCAATTGTCATCGACACGGTAATCAAGATATGCCCAGTCGGTGGCACTGAAATAACGGTTATAGGAATTGGCCTTGTTGAATCTGTGCTTGATGTGGAATGTCAGGTCGTCACTGATTCGCCCCTGTACACTGAGATTCAGACTGTTACCGGTAAAGCCCTCCCCGCTTAAATGGTCCACCCTCACTTCAGAGTCTATTTTCAGACGGTTAAATTCATCCTGTGCGTAGCTGAAGATAGGGAGAATGACGCACAGGCCAGTCAATATAATTCGTTTCATAACAGAGCAAAGATAACTCTTTTTTGTATTTTTGTGACCGGAAATTTCTACCCGTATGATGACTAAGTTAGTGATATTTGACCTGGACGGCACGCTCATCAACACCATCGCGGACCTTGCCGCCGCTGCCAATCACGCATTGGCCCAGAGTGGCATCCCCGGCCACAGCGTGGAGGAATACACGAAGATGGTGGGCCACGGCGTGCGGAATATGCTGACCGCCGCACTCGAACGGAGCCTTCACCGCACGCCGGAGTCGGACCTCGTGGACGCGGTGCTGAGCGATTTCACCCCCTACTATGTGGCCAATATCGACGTACACACGCGCCCGTACCCGGGTCTGGTGGAGCTCACAGGCCAATTGGCCCTCAAGGGAATAAAGCTCGCAGTGGCTTCGAACAAGTTCCAGGAGGGTGCAGAGAAGCTCATCGCCGAGTTCTTCCCCGGCATCGATTTCGTCGCAGTGCTCGGAAACCGGGAGGGTCTGCCGCTCAAGCCGAGCGCCGATGTGGTGAATCTGATACTGGCCAAAGCCGGAGTGGCCCGGGAGGAGTGTCTGCTGGTGGGCGATTCCGCCACGGACGTGAAGACCGCGAAGAATGCCGGCGTCAGGTGCATAGGCGTGGCCTGGGGATTCCGCCCGAAGAGCGACCTCGTGCAGGCCGGAGCCGACCATATTGCAGAAAACGCCGCCGAACTGGCAGCGCTTATAAATTAAAATCCGAGTCCGAACATTACCCAGAACTTCGCTTCCATCTCCGACCACCGCTCTACGGCCCGGAGGTAGACTTTTTCTGTCGCGGCGTTCAGATCCTCCGCCGTGCTGTCTGAAGAAAGCCTGCCAATCTCATCGAAGAGTTCCTGCTCCTGCGTGGCGATCTGCTCGCCGAAATACCCCTTGGTCTTCTGCCAGGCGAGGGTCGCAAGCTTGTTGGCCTTCCTGAACTGCCAGAGAGCCACGTCCGGATCGTATGCGTTCTGTCCGCAGGTGCCGTAAGCCTCAGGGAGCGCGGTGGATCCGCTGAAAACCGGGATGCGCGGGCTCTGGCCGGGGTTGTCAAGCGCGAGATAGCAAATGCCGCCCACGCTGTCAGGCAGCCACGAGCGCAGCTGGATCACCGTCGAATAAGAGCACCAGGCCACGGACACCGTCCTCTGGAACGGCACCAGCCCGGGATGAATATGGTTCAGAGTATTGCGTAAAGTTCCTGTCATCCAGGGGTTTGCGATAGGGCTGACTTCCCCGTCCCTGATGGTGATGTCCCTGCACATATCCAGTTCCGTGCCCTCGTAGGTCGAGCGCAGCAGCGCGAACACGTCACTCACGCTGACCTGCCTGTCCGGCTTCACCGAGAACGGAATCTCATCCATATCCTGAGTCAGCCCGAGCGACGGGGCCAATGTGCTGAGAATGAACCAGTCACGCTCGCGATAATTCCGTCCGCGCGCATAATCCGCCCTGTAGGCCTTCCAGAATTTGAACTCGCCCTGACCGTCCCACAGGCCGTACCTGAGCGCCACCTCCTTCACATTGTCCGAACACAGGAAGTTCGCCGGATCGTCCTCGAGCACGCCGATGCGGGGGACATTGGCAGACACGCCCACGTGGTCGTCCGGAAGCCTCTTGGCTACCCACACGGCCCCTTTCTCGTCGTGACCGCAACCGATAATTTCGAAGAACCACACTTCCTTCGGGTCCGCCACCGTCAGACACTCGCCGCTGTCGGCATAGCCGTATTCGCAGGCCAATTTGCCCATCAGAAGCACAGCCTCGCGCGCGGTGGAGCACCTTTCGAGCGCCAACCTCTCAAGCTCCTCGATGAGGAAGAGCGACGACGGGTTCTGAAGGGTGTCCGGACCGCCCCAGGTGGTCTCCCCTATTCCGAGCTGCTTCTCGTTCAGACACGGATATGCGGTGTTCAGATACGAATACGTGTGTCTTACCTCGGGGATGCTGCCCGCCACCTTCACTCCTGCGGTATCAGCCCTGGATACGGTGTGCATCGTGTTCTTCAGGACGATGCGCTTCTCTCCCCTGCGGTGGTTCTGCGCCGGCTCGATGCTTGCCCAGGTACGGTACTTACCGTCGCACGTGTGAGAAGTGATGACGCTGCCGTCGGTGCTGGCCGCCCTGCCCACAATGATACTCGTGCAGCTAAGAGGTTCGCTTTCAATGGATTCCTGTGCAAGCACGGGAGTTTTCGCCCAGTCCGGGACGTTCGCGCCGCTCTGAGCTGCCATTGGCCAGGCCAATGCACAATTGGCCCATATACACAGGGTCAGGATGCTGATTCGTTTCATTCTAATGAGTGCTGGTTATGTGGAAGCAATGCTCCTTCTTTTCGAATTTGACCAGGCATTTGCCCGCCTTCCGCCGGTCGAGAAGCACCTCGGCGAGCACCTTGGTGAGCTCGTAGGGCTGCATGAATTCCGGACACTGCTTGTCGTTGTCCCTGTCATACATCGTGTAGGTGATGTCGAAGGTGGTGCCGTAGCAATGCGCCGAATTGGCGGAAGCGTTCGGGTTGCCGCTTTTCCTGAGGTTCTTCACATCCTCCTGGCTGCGCAGGACTGACGATACCACGAGGCGGTAGTTCAGAAGTCCCTTGCTGCTGAGCGAGTCCCGGAATGCCGTCGCTATGGCGTTCAGCTCGTCGGCCGCCCCGCGTGTGAGGTAAGGAGACGAATGGCTGAGGGAATAGATGGTGTACAGCCTGTTGCTCTTTATCTGAACAAGCCCGGACTTGTTGGGAGCCTCGGCGCTGTTCTGGAGCGGCGTCTTGAGGCCGACTTTCCTGGCGACGGACAGGTGCTCCTCGTTGAGGTCATGGAAAAGGGAGGCATACCTCATCTTCTTCCTGTAATAGATAATCTCCTTCTGGGCAGGCTTTTCCTCTTCCTGCACAGCTTCGGAAGTTCTGGCGGCCGGTTCCTCAAGAAGTTCCGCGTCCTCCCCGTCATCCTGCAGTTCGTTGTGCCCTTCATCGGCGCTGCAGCCTCCACCGACAGCAAGTCCAAGCAAAAACCCCAGAACAAACGGGGTCAGAAGTATAAGCAGTCCTTTGGTCTGATTACTCAGTTTCATCTGATAAGGTTCAAAAATTCGTTTCTCGTCTTCTCCGAGTTCAGGAACGCGCCGCTGAAGGCGGAGGTCGTCGTGACCGAATTGGCCTTCTCAACCCCGCGCAGCTGCATACAGGAATGGTGCGCCTCGATGACCACCGCGACTCCGAGCGGGTGCAGGGCCTCGTCGATGCAGTCACGGATCTGGACCGTGAGCCTTTCCTGGACCTGAAGTCTGCGGGCGAAGGTCTCCACGACGCGGGCGATCTTGCTCAGGCCGGTGATCTTTCCGTTCGGGATGTAGGCGATGTGGCACTTGCCGATGAACGGCATCATATGGTGCTCGCAGGTGCTGTACAGGTCAATGTCCCTGACGAGAACCATCTGCTGATATTCCTCGTCGAAGATGGCGTCGCGGATGATCTGCACGCCGTCCTCTGAATAGCCTTTCGTGCTGTACTGCAGGGCTTTGGCCACACGCTCCGGGGTCTTGAGCAGACCTTCCCTTTCAGGGTCTTCGCCCAGCAGGGAGAGGATCTCCTTAACGTGTGAAGCTATCTCGCGGGTGGTGTCCGTATCGTATGAATCAACTCTTTTGTAAGACATGGCGCAAAAATACTGAAAAAGTATTGAAAGAGAGAATTATTTTAATATCTTTGCGGCCTAAAATAAAACAGGGTTTTACGATATGTTTTGGACACTTGAATTGGCCGGACACCTGGACGATGCTCCATGGCCGGCAACGAAAGACGAACTGATAGACTATGCCAACCGTTCAGGCGCACCTCAGGATGTGCTTGACAATCTTCAGGAACTTGAAGACGACGGCGAGATCTATGAAAGCATAGAGGATATCTGGCCGGATTATCCGACGAAGGACGACTTCTTCTTCAACGAGGAAGAGTACTGATTTATAAGTGATTAACTATCAATGATTTAACGGCTTTTTCAGTGAGTTTTTT
>CAYMDZ010000073.1:0-5107 GCA_964389355.1 uncultured Muribaculaceae bacterium
GTGTACACGTCCGACAGGAGCACTATGGAAGTCATCAGAAAAGCCTGCAAGAAACTGAATTAACCTACAAAACTTATTACAAACGATATGGCAAAAATCAAATTCTCTGAAAAGATAGGCTATGCGCTCGGTGACGCCGCTGCGGGCGGAATCACCTGGAAGATAATGTCGATCGCATTCCCGCTCTTCTTTACCAATGTCTTCGGACTTTCATTCGCGGATGCGGCCACGCTGATGCTCGTGGCGCGTCTTTTCGACGTGGTGACCGACCCGATTATGGGCAGCATCGCCGACCGCACGCAGTCAAAATGGGGAACATACCGCCCGTGGATCATCTTCGGAGCCATACCTCTGGGAGTGGTCTTCGCGCTGCTTCTCTATACGCCTGACCTCGGCCCGACCGGAAAGCGCATCTGGGCATATTCGCTTTACCTGCTTATGATGCTGGTTTACACTATGGTGAATGTCCCTTACGGGTCCCTTCTGGGCGTGATGACGGACGATGACAACGAGAAGAACCAGTTCTCCTCATACAGAATGGTGGGAGCCTATGCGATGGGATTCATCACCCTGCTCTCCTTCCCTTATCTTCAGAGGCTCATAGGCGGAAGCGAAGCGCACCAGTACGCAGTCGTGGCCGCCATCTTCGGAGGGCTCGCCACCGTTATGACCCTGGCCTGCGGACTGCTCACCAGGGAAAGGCTCAAGCCTGTAAGGGCGGAGAAATACTCGTTCAGGCAGTTCGGCGACCTGTTCAGGAACAAGCCATGGGTTTATCTCACCCTGATAGGCATCTGCACGAATTTCTTCAACGGATTCCGCTATGCAGTAGCAGGTTACATATTCACCTACTGCCTGGGCGGCGACATAACCATAGGCAAGCTCATCATCAACTACACCATCTTTATGACCTTCGGGGAACTGACCTGTATGATATTCGGAGGCGTGTCGCCGTGGTTCACGAAGAAGGTCGGCAGCAAAAAGAAGGCCTTTATGCTGGCAGCGCTCATCTGTCTGGGGACCTCCGTTCTGTTCTTCTTCGTGCCTATGAAGGCCTCTTCCATCTACGTGATGATCAGCCTCGTGATACTCACCTCCATCGGCATCGGCCTGTATTCACCGCTCCTCTGGTCTATGTATTCTGATGTGGCTGACTACGCCACGCAGAAGAACGGAACCTCTTCGACAGGACTCATCTTCTCGTCCGGAACTATGGCACAGAAGCTCGGCACCGCCGTTTCAGGCTCGCTCGTAGCGCTGTTCCTGGGTCTTGCCGGCGCCAGAACCATAACAGACGCCACAGGGAACTCCATCGTGGACCCTCTTTCCATCACGGATCCGGTGCTGACGATGATATGGGCACTGTTCTCCCTCATCCCTGCGGTCATCGCAGTGATAATGCTGATACTCACCTATCTGTACCCGATTAAAAAGTAAGACCTCTCAGTCGGTCAGAGGAAGACGGAATTCTTCCTCTCCGACTGTAAGTACGACTGCTCCTTCCGCCCCGGCGACTGAACGGATTATTATCTGCGCATAGCCGGCGAAAGGAGTAATTTTTTCAACAGGCCTCTCGCTGTCCCTGAAGCCCGGATCTCCGTTCCCCCAGCCCAGCAGCTCGGCGTTCTGTATGCCAATGGCCAACTCCCCTTCGCATGCGGTCCTGATGTCCGCCACCACCACGTCTGCGCCGTCATTTTTCAAAGACGCCTTCGAGAACCTGACTTCCAGATCGGGCAGCAGCTCCGGATAACGGTCTTCCGCGCATTTCCTGCCGTTCCTGTAACCTGCCGCAGTATAAACCGCATCCTCTCCGTACCTGGAGACATCCCATACCAGATGCCCGTCCTCAGGCATAGTCTTGGTACCCAGGCTCTTGCCGCCCGCATAAAGCCGCACCCTGTCGCAGTTCGAGTACACCCACACCTGCCCGTCATAAGGGCCGCAGATATGTACGAGCGGCTCAGTAGTCCAGGCGGCCTTCAGATAGAAAGCCTCGTCCTTCGGGAAGCCGCAGTAGTCGAAAATGCCGAACTGGGAGCCCGTGGCCGGCCATTTCATGGGATTCGGCTCTCCGCGGTAGTCAAATCCGGTCCAATAGAACAGTCCCAGCGCCCAACTGTGCTTTTTGTAGAACTTCCAGCCGTGCTCGATGACGTTCACCCTTCCGGCCGTGTCCACCCTGTTGAGCGGAGCCATCCAGCCCTTCTCCGGGACGGTGCGGTATTTTCCGCGGGTTCCGCACCCGGAAGTCTCCTCCGTTCCCACTGCGCATTTGTGCGGGAACAGCACGTGATATCTTTCTACCGGATTCTGCACCAGATAATTATATCCGAACACATCCAGACCCTTCACCAGTTCCGGACCGCCGGAATTCCCGTAAATTGTAGGGCGGGTGCTGTCCAGCGTATGCGAGAATTCGCTCATACGCAGTGCCACTTCCGTGCCCTGCGGGTCGTGCTCCATAGCCCATTCCTCGTTCCCGACGCTCCACATTATCACGGACGGATGGTTCCGGTCACGGTCTATCATATTGCGGAATTGGCCCAGCTGCTCCTCGTTCACGCCGAACTGACGGTTCTCATCTATCACCAGCACGCCAAGCTCGTCGCAGATGTTCAGCATCGCGGGCGAAGCGCAGTTGTGCGAGCAGCGTATGGCGTTGAACCCGAACTCCATCAGACGCTCGATTCGGTAGCGCCAGAGCTCGTCCGGCACGCCCACACCCACACCGGCGTGGTCCAGATGCATATTGGCACCCTTCAGCTTCACCGGAATCCCGCTCACCAGAAGCCCCTTCTCAGGGCTGAATTCCAGCGTGCGCACCCCGAAGCGGCAGGAATACTCGTCGGACAGCTCCCCACGGCAGAACAGCTTGAGCGTCAGCGTATAAAGATACGGATCGGAAGGGGTCCAGAGCCTGTCCGCCCTATCCACCTCATTGTCTTCCGCATCCTGAATGCCAATCTCCCAGGACATGTCCGCGCGCGTTACCGAAGCGTCGGCATAGACGCAGTCAAACGACACGCACCCGGCATCCACGCTCACGGGACAGGTCCCGTCGGACAAAGTCCAGAGCGCCCCGTTCGACTTCCTCTGCGAAATGTTCAGCGAATAGGGCTTGAGAGCGATCTTGCCGGCCTTGTGCAGACGCACGTGGCGGTACAGTCCCGCCCCTTCGTAATACCAGCCCTCCTCCAGGGAAGCGTCACAGCGCACGGCAATGACATTGTCCTGCCCGTACCTTAAATACGGAGTCAGGGTATATACTCTTGAAGCATAGCCGCTTATCTCGTGGCCCAGATAGAATCCGTTACAGAAGACCTCACTGTTCCTGTACGCGCCCTCGATCTCTATGCTGATCTGCCTGCCGCGGTCGGACTCCGGGATGAAAACGTGCCGTCTGTACCAGCCGACGGAATTCTCCGGATAACGCCAGCCTATGCACTTGTAGCCGTGGGAATGGCTCGCCTGCCCGCTGTACGGAAGATCCACCGCCCAGTCGTGCGGAAGACTTACCCGCTGCCAGGAAGAATCGTCGAATTCAGGCATAATCGGGGACTGGCTGTGGTCCGCAGACCTCACCTTGCACAGATAAGTGAAATATTCAGTGCCGTGAGTGAAATCCGCCTCCATGGACGAGGCGTTGCCCAGCGCGAAGGTCCAGCCGTCATCAAGGCTCACTGTCTGCGCAAAAGCGCCGCTACAAACGAGCAGCGCTATACAGACAGATAATGCACGTCCGATAGTTTTCATACGCTAAATATCTGATTTACAATTCCAGTTCCAGGCGGTGCGAGCCCGGTTCATATTTTATGAAGACAGATTTGCCGGAGCAGGTGTTATGCACCGTAATGTCGTACACCGCGTCGCGGAAAACCCTGTGTATGCGATATTCCCCGATCTCCGAAGGCAGGCACGGCTTTATCAGAAGTCCGTCATACTCAGGATAGATTCCCAGCAGATATTCGGATACCGTGTACCAGTTCCAGGCGGCGGTTCCGGTCAGCCAGCTGTTCTTACCCTCGCCCGGGCGCGCGGCATCCTTGCCCGCCACCATCTGGCAATATACGTAAGGCTCCACCTTGTGCAGGGACTGGTCCCCGATGAAGGCAGGCGAGATCTTGCAGTAATGCTCCCACGCATCCCCGGCCCTTCCGGCCAGCGCCTCGCCTATGATTATCCACGGATTGTTGTGGCAGAATATGCCGGCGTTCTCCTTGTAGCCCTGCGGATAGGAAGATATCTCGCCGTATTCGATATAATATCTGGTATAGGCGGGATTCTGCAGTACTATTCCGTGACGCGAATCCAGCATCTTCTTCACTGAATCGAGCGCGCGGTCGCACATCCCCTGCTCCGCTCCTATGCGGGCCATCGTGCACCAGCCCTGACTCTCGATGAAGATCCTGCCCTCCCCGTTCTCCTTCGAGCCTATCTTGTTCCCGAAAAAGTCATACGCGCGAAGGAACCAGTCTCCGTCCCAGCCGTATTTCTCCACGGCCTGCGTCATCTGGGCGACTTTCTCCCTGATACATTCCGGGCTGCGGAATCCGTCTGTGGACACTTCCAGCGAACAGATGCCCAGATTATGATGAAGATATTCGAGCAGAGCCGCGAAATCGCTTCCCGTCACCACATAGAGGCCGGCTATCATAAGCGACTCGGCCCGGCTGCCCTCCGTCCTGTTCTCCGTGGTCTGGAAAGACTCGTCGGGATTGTCGGAAAAGCAGTTCAGGTTCAGACAGTCGTTCCAGTCCGCACGGCCAATGAGAGGCAACCCGTGAGGCCCCAGATGCTGTCCGGTATATTCAAAGCTTATGTACAGATGCTCCAGAAGGGTCTTTTCCGATCCCGGAACATTGTTGAACGGCACCATCTCCTCCAGAATGGAGAAATCCCCCGTCTCCTTCAGATATGCCACGGTGCCGAAAATCAGCCACAGAGGGTCGTCATTGAATCCGGCCCCGATGTCGTTGTTCCCGCGCCTGGTAAGAGGCTGATACTGATGGTAGCACCCTCCGTCCGGGAACTGCGTGGCGGCTATGTCAAGTATGCGCGCACGCGCCCTTTCCGGTATCTGGTGAACGAATCCCACCAGGTCCTG
>CAYMDZ010000074.1:0-5098 GCA_964389355.1 uncultured Muribaculaceae bacterium
GATGGACTTGATCAGTTTCGACAGGTACTTCGGCGTGAGATACAGCTTGTCCGCATAGAAGGACAGGTTCCGCTCCTTGTTGTGGTTGTCCCGCACCAGCGCCAGGAAATCCTCGAACACCGCCTTCGATCGCACCGAACTGTCGTCGCTCCTTTTTCTGACCGAAGAAAGCCTGTCCGTCCACACCGCTCCCATCATATAGAAGGAAGACGATATCAGAGTCGCCACCGCGTCGCGCGAGTTCGGCACGTCTGATGTCAAAATGTCAGTTATCAGCTCCACATATTTCCTGCAGATCTCCTTCTCCGCCCCGTTCAGCGTCACGCACGGGTTCTCCAGAAGCCGCAGGCTCTCGTCGTACAGCTTGTTGAAATCGAACCTCGTCTGGCGGATAAGGTTGTTCGACGCCGCGATAAGACGCCCCTGCACATCCCTTTTTCCTTCTTCATCGATACTGATCACGCGTATGATGTTCCCCGGCGTGAAGATGAGAAGCGATCCTGCCTGAACCTTGAAGGTCCGCAGGTTGATCTCCACGTTGAAGTGCCCCTGATGGCAGAAGAAAACCAGATATCCGTCGAATCTGCACGGGAATTCGATGATGTCCAGATTTGATTCATAATGAAGATCCGAGATGAACAGGTCATCTGACAAATCGTCACACGTGATGGCTGAAGGGAAGAATTTCCGTATCTGCCTGATGTCAACTTCCTGATAATTCTGCATGGCCTTTTGCTTTTCTGATTTCTACAAAATTACGCATAAATTATTAAAAAGTCGCTTTTTTCGACTAAATGTAAGTTTCGTGTCCCTTTTTGTTATACAAGTTTCGCTTCGGTTGGTAAAGAATTTGAGAATAGGACGGGCCGTGAAACTGAAAATTCAAAAGGTAATAGATATGAAAAAGAACATCATTGTACTTCTCGCCACGCTGCCAGTCATCGCGCTTCAGGCAAACGCCCAGCAGGTGCTGACTCTTGACGAATGCAAGCAAATGGCCGTCGACAACAGCAATTCCCTCAAGACGGCAGAACAGAAGGTGAAGATCGCCGACTACGACCGCAAGATAGCTGCGGCCAACTTCTTCCCGAAGATCACCGCGACCGGCACCTATATGTACAACACCGAGGACATCAAGCTGATAAGCGACGAGACCTCGCAGCAGCTCACCAATGCCGGAACTGCGCTTCAGACGGAACTCACCGACAAGATGACGGCCATCCTTTCCGATCCTGACATCTTCGCCAAGGTAGTCTCCGATCCAGCCCTCCAGAAGCTCGTCACCTACGCACAGGGAATGGACATCGCCACCCCGATCAACGCCATCGGCAGTCAGGTCAGCGACGCTCTCTGCCTGGACGTCCACAATGTCACGGCCGGTATCGTTTCTGTCCAGCAGCCTGTCTTTATGGGCGGCAAGATATTGGCGGCCAATAAGATGGCTTCCGATGCGCACCAATTGGCACAGGCACAGTACGATCAGGAGCACTCGCAGCTGATGGTCGATATAGAGCAGGCATATTGGCAGATAGTGTCCATCGCCGGCAAGAAGCGTCTGGCCGAGGGCTATGCCGACCTGCTGCACCAGATGGAGAAGGATACCGACGCGCTCATCGCCGAGGGGTATGCCACTCCGTCCGACGCGCTGACCATCAAGGTGAAGGCCAATGAAGCCGACATGCTCCGCACCAAGGCCACCAACGGTCTGATTCTCGCGAAGATGCTGCTGTGCAAGGAGATCGGTCTGCCGCTGGACAGTGAAATCGAATTGGCCGACGAGAATGTCGAGTACATCCCCGAGCCGGAACTCCCGGACACGCTGAGTTATGAGCAGATCTATGACGCCCGTCCGGAGATCCGCAGCCTTACCCTCGCGCAGGACATCTACGCCCGCAAGGTGGACATCGCCCGCGCCGATATGCTGCCTACGGTGGCTCTCACGGCCAATTATGTCATCTCCAACCCTAACTGCCTGAACGGATACCAGAAGAACTTCGGAGACTTCTTCACCGCCGGCGTAGTGGTGTCAGTGCCAATCTTCCACGGCGGCGAGGCCTACAACAAGACCCGCAAGGCCAAGGCCGAGGCTACGCTGACCGAACTCAAACTCAATGACGCGAAGCAGATGATCTCGCTTCAGGTCGCCCAGCTCCGCCAGCAGTATGACGAGGCGCTCGAAAAGCTCACCACCTCGCAGAGCAACCTGGCCAACGCCGAGGAGAACCTGCGTGTCGCGATGGCCGGATGGAGCGAAGGAATGATAGCTTCGAACGTGGTCCTTCAGGCGCAGACCGCCTGGCTGCAGGCCAATTCGGAAGTGATAGAAACCGGCGTGGAACTGCAGATGTGCAGCGTCAACCTCGCCAAGGCTGAAGGAAGATTATAACAATTTGATAATTTAAAAATAAAAGATATGGAAAAGACTCAGAAAAAAGGCAATCTTTTGATTGGAATCATAGTGCTGGTGGCACTTGTCGCCGTAGTGGCCGTAACCGGAATAATATGTTCAAAACCTGCCCCGGAGGTTATTCAGGGCGAGGCTGAAGCCACGGAATACCGCGTGTCCGGCAAGGTGCCGGGACGTATCGAGGCGTTCTACGCACAGGAAGGGGATATGGTACACAAGGGCGATGTGCTCGTGGACATAGACTCCCCTGAGGTAAGGGCCAAGCTGGCACAGGCCAGAGGCGCCTATGCAGCAGCTTCCGCCCAGCGCAACAAGGCCAACGCCGGTGCGCGCCAGGAGGAGATAGCGGGCGCTTACGAACTTTGGCAGAAGGCCACGGTAGGCGAGGACATCGCGAAGAAGACCCTCGACCGCGCCACACGCCTTCACGAGCAGAACGTCATCAGCGACCAGAAGTTCGATGAGGCCACGGCTCAGTACAGCGCAGCCGTAGCCACCACCGCAGCAGCCAAATCCCAGTACGATATGGCAGTGAAGGGCGCCCGTGACGAGGACAAGCAGGCCGCAATGGCCCTCGTGGACCAGGCCAACGGCGCCGTGATGGAGGTTGAATCCTACCTGTCCGAACTTAAGCTTACCGCTCCTGTCGACGGTGTCATTTCAGCACGCTACCCTCACGTGGGCGAGCTCGTGGGTACAGGTTCACCTATAATGACGGTCACCGACCTTACCGATATGTGGTTCACCTTCAACATCAGGGAAGACAAGCTCAACAGCCTGAAGAACGGCGACGAACTCACCCTCAGCATCCCTGCCCTGGGCGACC
This sequence comes from uncultured Muribaculaceae bacterium, assembly GCA_964389355.1. Classification (GTDB taxonomy): domain Bacteria; phylum Bacteroidota; class Bacteroidia; order Bacteroidales; family UBA932; genus Cryptobacteroides. Next base: position 3,234 of record CAYMDZ010000074.1, read on the forward strand.
GCAAGGTGAAGGCCACGGTCAACTACATCGCCGCCAGAGAGTCCTACGCCACCTGGCGCGCAACCTCGGAGACCGGCGGATATGATGCCAAGACATTCGAAGTAAGGGCAGTGCCTGCCGCACCTGTGGAAGGCCTCCGTCCCGGAATGACAGCCATTATCGTAAAATGAAAAAAGTTCTGAACGTGATGCGGCGTGAGTTTGAACGCATACGCCGCAATCCGATATATCTTCTGGGTTCAGTCGGAGTAATGGCAGCCTGCTGCCTGTTCTATCTGACCTTCCTCAGCGCCGGTCTTCCCGAAGACCTCCCGATAGGAGTGGTGGATCTGGACAACTCCTCCCTGTCCCGCAATTTCTGCAGCCAGCTTGACGCGACTCAGCTTGGCCGGGTGGTCAAGTTCGATGACTTCACCTCAGGCAGAGACGCGATGCAGGCGGGAGAGGTCACATCGCTCTGCGTCATTCCCCGCGGAATGAGCGAGGACGTGAGCGCGAACCGCAGACCGGTATTCACATATTACATCAACTCCCTTTATCTCATAGGCGGCGCCCTCAGTTACAAGGATATTCTTACAATGGTGACTCTCACCGGCGGCGCCGTCCAGAGGGAGGTCCTTCGGGCCAAGGGTTACTCCGACGGAGCGATAATGGGCCTCATACAGCCTCTGGTGATAGACGAGCACAGGGTAGGCAACGCCGCTACCAATTACGGCGTCTACCTTAACAACATCATCCTGCCCGGACTGCTGGCGCTCAGCATCATATTCGTGATCATCTACGCGCTCGGCTCCGAACTGAGGTACGGAACTTCGAAGGAGCTGATGCAGACGGCCGGAGGTTCGATGAGTGCGGCCCTTCTGGGCAAACTCATCCCTTACACGCTGCTTTACCTGGTGCTTGGCCTGGGTCTGGACCTGATAATGTTCGGGCTGTGCGGGTATCCGCTCACCGGCAGCATATGGAATATGATGCTCGTGATGACCGTGTTCGTATTGGCCAATGTGGCCGTGGCGGTGACCTTCATATCCCTGCTCCCGACCCTTCGCTATGCGATGAGTCTCGGTGCGCTGTTCACAATATTGGCATTCACGATGTCGGGATTCACCTTCCCTGTGGAGTCGATGCCGGCGGCCGTTCAGGGCGCTTCCATGCTGTTCCCGCTGAGGTTCTATTTCCTGGCGTATGTGCAGGAGGCCGTTTTCGGGGCCGGGTTCGGAGCCATCTGGCAGTACATAGTGGCTATGCTGCTGTTCTGGGTGCTTCCGATATGTCTAAACGGAAGGCTGAAGAGAGCCTATCTTAATCAGAATTATGAGTTATGATCGGAGAACTTAAAAGAATATTTTCCAATTCGTACGTGCTGGTCATCTTCCTTCTGGGAGGTCTGCTGTATCCGCTCCTTTACGGAATAATCTATCACGGAGGCACCGTGGACGATATGCCCGTGGCCGTGGTGGATCTGAGCCAGAGTCAGGAGAGCAGGCGCTTCGCGCAGAAGATCGACGCTACACGCGAGGCCGAGGTGGCTTACCGCTGCGCTTCGATGCAGGAGGCACAGGAACTTATGCGGCAGCGCAGGATCCACGGCATCATACTGTTTCCGCAGGATTACAGCGAGCGCCTGGCCAATCTGGAATCATCCACCATATCCACCTATGCGGATATGTCCAGCTTCCTGTATTACAAGGACCTGACTATGGCGGTGAACCACGTGATGCTCGACGAGATGGGGCAGATCGAGGCCACCCGCTATGCGGCCAAGGGTATGAGCGAGGAGAACATCAGGGAACTCATCAACGCCATTCCTACGGAAGAGCAGATCCCGTTCAACACGAATATGTCCTTTCTGCTATTCTTCCTTTC
>CAYMDZ010000075.1:0-5080 GCA_964389355.1 uncultured Muribaculaceae bacterium
CAGTATGCTCCAGGTCCTTTTCCCTGAAGGCCAATGCCCTGACGGGTTCTTCCCCTACGCTCTCAACGAAGTGGTGGTGAGACGCCAGGGGACCGGCACATTGGCACTCGATGTCACGCTGGACAGCGAACCGCTGCCGACATACTGGGCGGACGGGATACTTGTGTCCACGAGTTCGGGAAGCACGGCCTATTCGCTCAGCGTGGGCGGTCCCATCTGCAGACCCGACGTGGATGCGTTCATATTGGCCCCTATAGCCCCGCACAACCTCAATCTCCGCCCGCTGGTGCTCCCGCAGGACACGGATTTCCGGATCTGCGGCACGGACAGGAAGGGTGCGGTGCTGGCTCTGTCGCTGGATAACAGGGACTACATCATAAAGAGCGGAACGCAGGTGGACGTCACGGCGGCTCCGTTCAAGCTGAAGCGCGCGGTGCTGGGGGAGTCTCATTTCATCAAGGCCCTCAGGGAAAAGCTTCTCTGGGGCGAGGATGTAAGAAATGCCTGAAAAATGTCTGAACTGATTATTCCGAAACACATATCCATCATAATGGACGGCAACGGAAGGTGGGCGCAAAGCCGCGGCCTTCAGCGCAGTGCGGGTCACGTGGAGGGGGTGGAGAGAGTCCGCGACATCACCGAGGCCTGCGTGAAGCTGGGCGTGAGATACCTTTCGCTGTACACTTTTTCCGAAGAGAACTGGAACAGGCCGGAGGATGAGATTTCTTCCCTCATGTCTCTTCTGGGCAAGGCCATAAAGAACGAATATCCGACTCTTATGAACAACGGCGTGCGGTTCCGGGCGCTGGGCAACAGGCAACGTCTGTCCCCCGTGCTCCAGGCCGCGGTGTCGCAGCTGGAGAAATCCACCGGGAAGAACGACAGGCTGGATCTCTGCGTGATGCTCAGCTACAGCGGCAGGTGGGACATCCTGCAGGCCGTGCAGAAGCTGGTCCGCGAGGGCCGTCCCGCTGAACAGATAGACTATGGGGATGTGGCCCGGTCCCTGGTCACGGCGGACATTCCCGATCCGGACCTGGTGATAAGGACTTCGGGAGAAAAGAGAATCAGCAATTATATGCTCTGGCAGACTGCTTATTCGGAATTTGTGTTCACGGATACACTTTGGCCCGATTTTAGAGAAGAAAACCTGCTGTCTGCGCTCCAGGAGTATTCCGGACGCGATCGTCGTTTCGGAAAAGTTAAATAAAAGAGTTATATTTGTGGGATTTAAGACTCGGAGAATGAAGTTTTTACGGTTCATAGCTGTTTTTGTGCTCATAAGTGCCTGTGCTTCTGCGTATGCGCAGGTGGAGATAGATTACAATCGTCCCAAACAATACTATGTCGGAAGCGTAAGGGTTGAAGGAAACACATATTTCAACCAGTCCCAGATCGCGGCCCAGTCCGGACTTTTCGTCGGACGCAAGGTTACGCTCCCGGGCGACGAGGTGGCTTCCGCCATCAAACGCCTTCTGGCCAAGGGGTATTTCGAGGACGTGGCCATCTACGCCGAGAGCCTGAACGAGACCAAAGACTCAGTCAACCTCCTGATTTCCATAAAGGAGCGTCCGAGAATGTCCAGGTGGAACTTCACCGGCATCAAGTCCGGCGACAAGAAGGAGCTCAACGAGCGCATAGGATTCCGCCGCGGAGGTGATTTTTCAGAATATACCAGAACTACGGCCGAGGGCATCATCAAGAGATTCTATGCCGAGAAGGGGTTCCTCCTCTGCGAGGTGAACACCGATGTCCAGAAGGATACGATGGTGAGGAACGCCATTATGGTCACCTTCAACATTGACAAGGGCCCGAAGGTCAGGATCAAGGACATAAACTTCATCGGCGCGCCGGACATCTCCGAGTACAAACTCGCCAAATCGATGAAGAAGACCAAGTCGAACAAGTTCTACAACTTCTTCAACAGCAAGAAATTCAACGAAAAGGAATATCCTAACGACAAGAAAAGCCTCGTCAGCACGCTCAACGAGGCCGGCTACCGTGACGCGCGCATCGTGAAGGACAGCGTCTATATGGTGGACATCGTGAAGAAGAACGGCAAGGTCAAGAAGAAGATCAACATAGACATCACGCTCGACGAGGGCAAGAAATACTATTTCAGGGACATCTCCTGGACCGGCAACTCCGTGTATTCGTCAGAGGCCCTGAACGGCATACTCGGCATAGAGAAGGGTGACGTATATGATGTGGTGTCGATGCAGAAGCGTCTTTACGGCGGCGGCAAGCAGGGCGACTACGACGTGTCCAAGCTTTACCGCGACAACGGCTACCTCTTCTTCAACGTGACTCCGGTCGAGACCAACATCCAGAACGACTCCGTGGACGTGGAGCTCCGCCTGTCCGAGGGCAAGCAGGCCACGCTCAACAACATAGTGATCAACGGCAACGACCTCACCAACGAGAAGGTGGTGCGCCGTCAGATAATGACCCGTCCGGGCTATCTGTTCAGCCAGTCGGAATTCGAGCGCTCCATCCGCGAGATCGCATCTCTGGGCCAGTTCGATTCCGAGGCCATTATGGACCCTAACAGCGGCTACAGCATCATCCCTAACCAGAAGGACAACACCGTGGACCTGATCTACAACGTTACCGAGAAGCCTTCAAGCCAATTGGAACTCTCCGGCGGTTGGGGCGGCAACACCTTCGTGGCCACCGTGGGCGTCAGCTTCAACAACTTCTCCACCAAGCGCTTCTTCGACAAGGAGGCGTGGAGGCCGGTTCCTCTGGGAGACGCTCAGAACCTGGCGTTCAGGTTCCAGACCAACGGCACCTATTATACGGCCCTTACGGCAAGTTTCACCGAGCCGTGGCTCTTCGGCAAGAAACCGACTTCGCTGAACCTGTCGGCGTACTACACCCGTCAGACGAACTCCTACCTCGCGCTCAACATTCTGAGCCACGACCGTCAGATGGAGGTGTTCGGCGTGTCCGCCTCGCTGGGTAGCCGCCTGAAGTGGCCTGACAGCTATTTCGTGGCATACAACGGTCTGAATTGGCAGACATACAGGCTTACCAACTGGTACTCCGGTTATTTCATCTTCGACAACGGACTGTCTAACAACATAAGCTATTCGTTCAATCTGGTGCGCAACTCCACCGACCAGCAGATCTATCCGCGTCAGGGCTCCGAATTCTCATTCTCCCTCTCGCTCACTCCGCCGTTTTCCCTGTTCAGAAAATATGACTATGACGAGGACGGGAACAAGGTGGCTGTGGCTTCGTGGAAGGATGTCAACTACGACAACTGGACCGCGCAGCAGAGATACCACTGGATAGAATACCACAAGTGGAAGCTTTCCGGCACCCAGTACATCAAGCTCTACGGCGACCTCGTCCTTATGGCCAGGGCTCAGTTCGGTTATCTGGGATTCTATAACAGAAACTGGGGATATTCTCCGTTCGAGGGATTCCTCCTCGGCGGTGACGGTATGTCCGGATACAACACCTACGGTTCGGAAGTGATAGCGCTCCGCGGTTACGAGAACTATTCGCTGACTCCTTATACCACGACGACCTACAAGTCTGACAGCGCGGCCTATGCCGGCAACGTCTATGACAAGTTCACCATAGAGATGCGTTATCCTGTGATTATGCAGCCTTCGTCCACCATTTATCTGCTCGCCTTTCTGGAGGGCGGTAACTGCTGGTCGGACATCAGGGATTTCAATCCGTTCCAGATCTACCGTTCGGCCGGTGTGGGCGTGAGAGTGTTCCTGCCTATGGTCGGTCTGATAGGTGTCGACTGGGGTTACGGCTTCGACGGACAAAGCCAGAGCCTGGGCGGAAGCCAGTTCCACTTCGTGATCGGACAGCAGTTCTAAAAAGAAAATTATAAAATACTGAGATATTATGAAAAAAATTATTTTGATCGCCGCAGCTTCACTGCTTTCAGTCGCAGCGTTTGCCCAGCCTAAATTCGCTCACGTGAATTACACCGAACTCATACAGCTTATGCCTGAGGCTGATGAGGCCCGTGCCGCCATGGAGGCATCCAACAAGGAAGTTCAGGAGACTTATGCCGCTATGGTAGAGGAGTACAATACCAAGTACGCTACCTATCAGCAGAAGCAGAGCACCTGGACCCCTGCCGTCCGCGAGACCAAGGAGAAGGAGATCCAGGGCATCGTGACCCGCATCCAGGAGTTCGAGCAGAGCATTCAGACCGAACTTCAGCAGCAGCAGCAACAGCTGATGGCCCCTATCCAGAAGAAGGCCAATGACACCGTGAAGGCTCTTGCCAAGGAAGGCGGCTACGTGTATGTGTTCGATGTGAACACTCCGCTCTATATCGATGACACCCAGAGCGTTGACCTCACCCCTGCAGCCCGCAAGGCCCTCAACATCCCTGAAGGACGCACCCTCGAGACACTTCAGCAGGAGCTCGCTGCCAAGGCGTCAGCAACTGAGTAGTTATGAAAACAAGTGAAATAATGTCCAGGCTCCAGGCCAAGTATCCTGGAGAAAACGAGTATCTGCAGGCCGTAAGAGAGGTTCTGGAGACCGTGGAGGATGTGTACAATCAGCATCCGGAGTTCGAAAAGGCCAAAATCATAGAGAGAATGGTCGAACCGGACCGTATCTTCTCGTTCCGCGTGACCTGGGTGGACGATGCCGGCCAGGTGCAGACCAACACCGGTTACCGCGTGCAGTTCAACAGCGCCATCGGCCCTTACAAGGGCGGACTCCGCTTCCACAAGGCCGTGACCCCTTCGATGCTCAAGTTCCTGGGCTTCGAACAGACATTCAAGAACGCGCTCACCACTCTTCCCATGGGCGGTGCCAAGGGCGGCTCGGATTTCGACCCCGTGGGCAAGAGCGACGCCGAGATCATGCGTTTCTGCCAGGCCTTTATGCTCGAACTGTGGCACTGCATCGGTCCTGACCAGGACATCCCGGCAGGTGATGTCGGAGTCGGCGGCAGGGAGATAGGCTACCTCAACGGAATGTACACCAAGCTCGCCAGACAGTACAACACCGGCGTTCTCACCGGCAAGGGGGCCAACTGGGGCGGGTCCATCCTGAGACCTGAAGCCACCGGCTACGGTGCGCTGTATTTCCT
>CAYMDZ010000076.1:0-5051 GCA_964389355.1 uncultured Muribaculaceae bacterium
AGAGACTTGTGGCGGGCTGCGGACAGATGGTGTGCTGCGCTCCGGCTGATGTTTTCAGGGATCTGCTGGAGGACGAAAGTATAGAGAAATGCGGATATGACCTGAAGTCGGCGATGAAGTCCCTTTACGATGAAGGAATCTCGCTGAAGGGACATTTTATGGATGTGCTGCTGCTGCATTACGTTATCAATCCCGAGCGGAACCATCATCTGGACGCCGTGGTAAAGGAGTATCTCGGTGTGGACCTGGAAGGGGAGGCCGCGGAGCCGCAGATGCTGAGCCTTTTCGATGAAGTGGAACCGGCGGCGTCTTCGGAAAGCGACTTCAGAAGGGCGATGGCGATAAGGCTCGCCATTCCGGAGCTTCTGAAAAAACTGGGCGGGATGAAGGACGTTTACGAGAAGATAGAGGAGCCGCTGATAAAGGTGCTGTTCGGGATGGAGCGCGACGGCGTGTACATAGACGTGTCGGTGCTGCGCTCGTTTGCCGATTCGCTTCGAGGCAGAATGACCCGGTGCGAGACCCGCATAAGGGAGGTGGCCGGAGACCCGTCGCTCAACGTGGCCTCTCCAAAGCAGCTCGGCGAACTTCTTTTCGAAAAGCTTAGGCTGGACCCGAAGGTGCGCAAGAGCACCCGCGGAGCATATCCGACGGATGAGGAGACTCTCTCCGCCCTCGCCGACAGGAGTCCGGTCATAGAGGACATATTGGAATACAGGGGCACCAGGAAACTGCTGTCCACCTACATAGAACCTATGCCGGGGTATATATCCGAAAAGGACGGACGCGTGCATACGACTTTCAATCAGGCGCTTACTTCGACAGGCCGGCTCAGCAGCTCTAATCCGAACCTGCAGAACATACCGGTGCGCACCGAAGACGGGCAGCAGATACGGCGCGCGTTCGTGGCTCCGGAAGGGTGCGTGATAATGTCCGCCGACTACTCGCAGATAGAACTCAGGGTGATGGCCCACTGCTGCGGCGATGAGCATATGATCAGCGCCTTCAGAGACGGTCTGGACGTGCATTCCGCCATGGCGGCCAAGATCTTCCGCAAGCCTCTGGAGGAGGTGACCGCCCAGGACAGACGTATGGCCAAGACTGCCAATTTCGGCATAATGTACGGAATCTCCGCGTTCGGATTGGCCCAGAGACTCAGCGTGCCGCGTGCACAGGCATCGGCCCTGATCGAGGATTATTTCGCTTCGTTCCCGAGTATCAGGCTGTTCCTGGACAAGGTGCTTCAGGATGCGCGGGCCACTGGTTATGTGCAGACCCTGTTCGGGCGCAGACGCTATGTGCCGGATGTGAATTCCACTAACGGCAATGTGCGCGCCGTGGCCGAGAGGAACGCCATCAACGCGCCTATTCAGGGCACTGCGGCTGACATCATCAAGCTTGCGATGACGGGAGTCTCGCGTGAACTGCAGAGGCGCGGTTTCAAGTCCCGGATGATACTTCAGATTCACGACGAACTGATGCTGGAGGTGCCCGAGGCGGAGATAGAAGAAGTAAAGAAATTGTTAACAGAGCAGATGGAGAACGTGGTGAAGCTCTCCGTTCCGCTCACTGTGGAGTGTAATTATGGCAAGAATTGGCTCGAAGCCCATTGACGAACTGGTCCGCAGGGCCATCATCGGAGACGGTATGGCCTTCACGGCGCTGTGGGATGCGTATATAGACTCCCTGAAGTCATACATCGCATCGAACATGCACCTGCGGGACGATTTTCTGATAGACGACATCTGTTCGCGCACATTCGAAAAGGCCTTCAGGAGCATCAATTCCTATGACCCCACGCGCAGTTCGTTCTCGACCTGGCTCATAACCATAGCGAAGAACACCACGCTCGACGTGCTGGAAAGCGAGAAGCGCCTCAACCGCGAGCGCGTGTCGCTGGACACTTCGCCTTCCGCCGGCAGCGTGATGGACACGGTGATGGACCAGAGGGAGACCCCGCTCGAATCCATCATACGCGACGAGGACGAGTCGCAGACCAGAAAATACATAGACGCCCTGCCGGAGCTTTACCGTGAGGTGGCCCGCAAGAGGCTGCTGGAAGGTCTTCAGTATAAGGAGATTGCCGAGGAACTGAACCTGGAGCTCAATACCGTGCGCACACGCATCCGCCGGGCGAAGGAAATGATAGAAAAGAAAAAGGAAGATGAATCAGACTTATAGGAAGGAGGATTTCAGCAGGGCCTGCGAACTTTACGCGGACTGGAATTCGAAGATCAACGTGGTGTCCAGAAAGGACATAGACTGCCTGTACGAGCATCATATCCTGCACTCGCTCGCCATTCTGGAATACCTGAAGGCGAAGGGGGCGGACTGTGAGGGTCTCTCTATCCTGGATGTGGGCACGGGCGGGGGATTCCCCGGAGTGCCGCTGGCGATGATGATGCCGTCCTGCCGGTTCACGCTGTGCGATTCCATCGGAAAGAAGATAAAGGTGGCGGGCAGTGTGGCCGAGTCTCTTGGCCTGAAGAACGTTACCTGCGTCAATGCGCGTGCGGAGACGCTCGAGGGCGTGTACGATTATGTGGTTTCGCGCGCTGTGACCTCGCTCGAGAACTTCTATCCGTGGGTCAGGGGCAGGTATTCGAAGAGCATACTGTATCTGAAGGGCGGTGACGTGCTGGAAGAGATTTCGGCGCTGCAGGCCAAATACAGGATACCTTCGGACAAATTCACCGTATGGCCCGTTTCCAATTGGCTGGAGGATGAATATTTCCGTGAAAAATTTGTAATTGAAATCAGAAAATAGTATCTTTGCCCTCCCAAAACTGCAAATTAAAAAAGTAAATATATGAAAAGGACATTCCAACCATCAAATCGTAAGAGAGTCAACAAGCACGGATTCCGTGAGCGTATGGCTACAGCTAATGGACGCAGGGTACTCAACGCACGCCGCCGTCACGGACGTAAGAAATTGACTGTTTCTTCAGAGGATCGTTATTAGTCTTAAGGAGAAAGATTGGAAGGGATGACCGAAGCAATTTGGGCATCCCTTTTATTTTAGGATCAAGCCTATGAACTGGTTTACAGCGCTTTTCACCGAGCACACCTTTATGCAGGCCATAATCGTGCTTTCGCTTGTCTGTGCGGTGGGCCTTCTTCTCAGCCGCATCAAGATCAAGGGGGTGTCGCTGGGCGTGACGTTCGTCTTTTTCGCCGGCATCGTGGCCGGTCATTTCGGTCTGGAGATAGACCCGCGGATGCTCTCGCTGGCCCAGAACTTCGGCCTTATCCTGTTCATCTATGTGCTTGGCCTTCAGGTAGGTCCGTCATTTTTCCCGTCGCTTAAGAAAGGCGGCATCAAGCTCAACCTGTTCTCCATAGGCATACTGGTTCTGGGAACGCTGCTTTCCATCGGAGCGTGCGCCCTGATAAAGATCTCCCTTCCGGTGTCCGTGGGCCTTCTGACCGGTGCCGCGACCAACACCCCCATGCTCGGTGCGGCCCAGCAGACCCTGCTCGAGCTCAACCCTTCCGCCACTGACATATCCAACCAGATGGCCATGGCCTGTGCCGTGGGCTATCCTTTCGGTGTGGTGGGGGTCATCGTCTGCATCATCATCCTGCGCGCCGTCTTCTGCCGGAACAGCGCCGCTGCCGGCAGCGCCCACGAGAATCCTACCTTCGTAACGGAGCTCCGCATCACCAATCCGGAGATCTTCGGGCGTGACATCAAGACCATCATGCACGGCAAACACCCCCATCTGGTGATTTCGCGCGTGTGGAAGTTCACCGGGGCCAATGAGGACGATGCCAATCAGGGCACGGTCATCATCCCGAACGGCGACACCGTGCTGGAAAAGGGGGAACACGTGCTGGTTATGTCCAAGGAAAGTGAGGTGGGGCAGCTCGAGGAGCTTTTCGGACAGATAGTCCGGAAGGACTGGAACAAGAAGGACATTGACTGGAACCACCTGGACGGTATGCTGGTATCCCGCCACGTGCTCGTCACCAAGGCCAATATCAACGGCGCCCGTCTGAACGACCTTCATCTGCGCAACGCCTACGGCATCAACATCACCAGGGTGAACCGCGCCGGTATAGACATTCTGCCTTCGAGCAGCCTGCGCCTTCAGATAGGCGACAAACTCACCATAGTGGGCCAGGAGAAGGCCATAGACAATGTGGCCGCAGTCCTGGGCAACCAGGAGAAGGAGCTGCGCAATCCTAACCTTTTCTCCATCTTCGTGGGCATCATCCTGGGCCTGGTCATAGGAAGCATCCCTGTCGTCATTCCGGGTATGAGCGCTCCGGTCAAGCTCGGCCTGGCCGGCGGTTCCATCGTAATGGGCATCCTGATGGGCGCATTCGGGCCGCGGCTGCATTTCGCCACCTACACCACGATGAGTGCCAATATGATGCTGCGCCAGCTCGGCCTTACGGTCTATCTGGCCGGTCTGGGCCTCAGCGCCGGTCCGGGATTCTTCGAGACCGTGTTCCGTCCGGAAGGCCTGCTGTGGGTGGCCCTGAGTCTGGCCTTCGCCATACTGCCTGTGCTTCTCATAGGCTTTCTGGCGATTAAGTTCTTCAAGGTGTCTTACGCATCCGGAGTGGGAATGCTGTGCGGTGCGATGGCCAATCCTATCGCGCTGAACTACGCCCTTTCCACCGTCGATGACGACGAACCTTCCGTGGCCTACGCCACGGTCTATCCTGCCGGGATGTTTCTGCGCGTCATCTCCGGACAGCTGCTCATCCTGCTGCTGTGTTAATGAAATGCTGAAGGCGCCGGACCGGCGCCTTTGTCATATTACTGCGGAAAGAATCAGTTCCGGGGCTTCGACATTTATCGGATCACCCGAAGGGTTGTATTCCGGAAGGCGGGCATCGTCCTCACTCAGGTGGAATGCGGCGAACTGTCCCGGGGTTATGCTTCGCTGCGGCTCGTCGAACACCGCGTAAAGCCCGGAAGGACGTTTGAGAAGCGTGGCTTCCTGAAGCGGCTGGCGGTATCTGATCCTGGCACGTACACGGCGTGTCTGTCCGTCCAGAAGTTCATAGCACGGCCTTATGTAGTGCAGTTCCGACGGGTC
>CAYMDZ010000077.1:0-5050 GCA_964389355.1 uncultured Muribaculaceae bacterium
ATATCCATAAGACGTTTGATGTCCATCTGGACAGATGAGCGGAGCTCACCCTCGATCTTGTACTCTGCTGCGATCTCCGCACGGATTGCGGCTACCTGAGCATCGTCCCAATCGCCAACCTTGATGGCTGGGTCGATGCCGCACTTGTCAAGAATCTTCTTGGCAGAAGAGCGTCCGATTCCGAAGATATAGGTAAGACCTATCTCTCCCTGTTTGTTGTTTGGTAAATCAACACCGGCTATACGTGCCATAATTATACTTTAATTTTTAGTTTATACTTTTAAACTATTATCCTTGACGCATCTTGAACTTAGGGTTCTTCTTGCAGATCACATAAAGACGGCCTTTACGGCGTACGATCTTGCAATCCTCGCTGCGCTTTTTGATGGATGTTTTGACTTTCATAATACTGAATTTTATTTATATCTGAAAGATATTCTTCCTTTGGTCAAATCATAAGGGGAGATTTCAACCCTCACCTTGTCTCCCAGAAGGATGTGGATAAAGTTCATTCTCATCTTTCCTGAGATGTTGCACAGGAGGACGTGTCCGTTCTCGAGCTCAACCTTGAACATTGCATTCGGGAGAGTCTCTATGACTCTGCCGTCCTGCTCTATTGCTACCTGTTTAGACATTGAAATATCACTTAAAAATTGATCGTAGGATCTTTCTCGATAAAATCATAGGTCGACAGCTGCTCAGCCTTCCCGCGACGGACAACAACCGTAAGCTCGTAATGCGCCGATTTCGCACGGTCCGCCGTGTGGACTGCCCAGCCATTTCTGTCCAGGTACACCCCGCGGCCTCCCGCATTGATCATCGGCTCAATACAAATCACCATTCCGTCCACCAGGTGAGTGCCGCGCCCCGGGCGTCCGAAGTTCGGAACCCCCGGCTGCTCGTGCATCTCCCTGCCAAGTCCGTGACCTTCAAGTTCACGAACCACGGAGAAACCGAATGATTCTGCATACGACTGCACCGCGTATCCGATGTCGCCGGTTCTGTTGCCTGCTACAGCTGCTTCGATGCCCTTGTAGAGGGAGGCCTTCGTTACGTCGAGGAGCTTGCGGGTCTTCGCATCCACCTCCCCTACCGGGAAGGTGTATGCGGAGTCACCGTTGTATCCCTTGTAAAGAGTGCCGCAGTCCACTGAGACGATGTCCCCTTCCTTCAGGACGTAGTTTGACGGAAATCCGTGAACGACCACGTCGTTGACCGAAAGGCAAAGCGCTGCAGGAAAACCCTCGAATCCGAGGAAAGAAGGAATAGCGCCGTTATCGCGAATAAAAGTCTCAGCCACTCTATTCAACTCTAAGGTTGTCACACCAGGAGCGACTATCTTACCGACTTCCGCCAGTGTCTTTGACACTATAATGGCATTCTCTCTAAGAAGCTCTATCTCTTCCTCTGTCTTGGGTTTGACCATCTTCCTAAAAATTTTCAAAGAACTACATACCTGAGCGCCCGCTGATACGGCCGGTCTTCATGAGACCGTCGTAGTGACGCATCAACAAATGACTTTCAACCTGCTGGAGAGTATCCAGAACCACACCTACCAGAATGAGGAGGGAGGTACCGCCGAAGAAGCTTGCGAATGCGTTGGAAACGCCGAGCTTCATGGCGATGGCAGGAAGAATTGCGATAAAGGCCAGCGCAATTGAACCCGGGAGAGTAACCTTCGAGAGAATTCCGTCCAGATACTCGACCGTGCTCTTGCCAGGCTTAACGCCAGGAATAAATCCACCGTTTCTCTTCATCTCCTCGGCCATCATCTGCGGATTGACGGTAACGGCCGTATAGAAGAACGTGAAGGCGATCACCAGGATGGCAAATATGAAATTGTACCAGAATCCTGTGTAGTTGCCGAGCGTGGCGGCAAGTCCGCGGGTAGCGTCCCATCTTGAGAAGAGGATAGGGAAGAGCATCAGTGCCTGTGCAAAGATGATAGGCATAACGCCGGCAGCGTTGATCTTGAGCGGAAGGTACTGACGTACTCCACCGTACTGACGGTTGCCGATAACCCTCTTGGCATACTGTACAGGGACCTTGCGGACAGCCTGTACCAGCGCTATGGCAGCCACGATCACCAGGAACCAGATAACCAGCTCGATGGTAAGAAGGATAGGACCTCCGTTGGTGGTGGCCATCTTCTCAGAGAACTCGGCTACGAGCGCATGAGGCAGACGGGCTACGATACCAATCATAATGATAAGCGAGATACCGTTGCCGATTCCGCGGTCGGTAATGCGCTCACCAAGCCACATGACGAACATTGAGCCAGCCATGAGAATGAGTGTGGAAATGAGATTGAATGCGAATGAACTCCATCCGAGATTACGCACAGCCACGAACGCCTCTGCAGGAATCTGGCTGTGGATAGAGGCTACATAGGCAGGACCCTGGATGCAGATGACGAGGATAGTGAGAACCCTGGTCATCTGGTTCATCTTCTTACGACCGCTTTCACCCTCCATCTGGAGTTTGCGGAAGTAAGGGACGAACACACCCAGCAGCTGGATGACGATGGATGCCGAGATGTATGGCATCACACCCAGCGCAAAGATGGAGGCATTGCCGAATGCACCGCCGGAGAACATGTTCAACAGGCCGACAAGACCTTCGTTGGATCTGCTCTGCAGGTTCGCAAGCATGGATGCATCGATACCCGGAAGCACGATGAAGCATCCGAGACGGTACACCAGTATCAAGAGGACTGTGTACACAATCCTCTTGCGCAATTCCTCTATCCTGAAGATGTTTTTAATTGTCTCTATAAACTTCTTCATTGAGAACGGAATTATTCAGTTACGACTGCCTTTCCGCCGGCAGCTTCGATTTTGCTGATTGCTGAAGCAGAGAATGCATCTGCGGTGACAGTAAGAGCAGTTTTGATCTCTCCGTTGCCAAGGACCTTGATGAGGTCGTTCTTGGAAGCGAAGCCTGCGGTCTTGATGTCGTCAACGCCCACTGCAGTAAGATTGGCCTTGGCTGCGATGGCTTCGATGACAGATACGTTGACTGCCTTGTACTCAACACGTGTAGGGTTCTTGAAACCGAACTTAGGCATACGTCTCTGGATAGGCATCTGGCCACCTTCGAAGCCGATCTTGTGCTCGTATCCTGAACGCTGTCCAGCACCGTTCATACCGCGTGTGGATGTGCCACCGTGACCTGAACCTTCACCACGACCGATTCTTTTCCTTGCTTTGGTAGCACCCTTTGCAGGTGCGAGATTTTCAAGTTTCATATATACGGTCCTCCTTATTTAACTTCTTCAACTTTAACGAGATGGGCGACCTTTGCAATCTGTCCCCTGGCTACCGGAGTGTCCTCCACCTCAACGCTCTGGTTGAGATGACGGATTCCGAGGCAGCGGAGGTTTGCAAGCTGACGCTTGGTCTCGCCGTTCTTACTGATAACCTGAGTTACTTTAAGCTTTGCCATATTCTGTATCCTCCCTGATTAACCGTTAAACACTTTGGACATAGGAATACCGCGAAGCCCTGCAACCGTATAGGCGTCCCTCATCTCGGTAAGGGCGTAAACTGTAGCCTTTACGAGGTTGTGAGGGTTGGATGAGCCCTTGGATTTGGCAAGCACGTTCTGGATGCCGGCAGACTCGAACACTGCACGCATCGCACCGCCGGCCTTTACACCGGTACCGGGAGCTGCAGGCTTCATGAATACCTTCGCACCGCCGAAACGGGCTTCCTGCTCGTGAGGGATGGTAGTGTTGATGACAGGAACCTTTACCAGGTTCTTCTTAGCGTCCTCAACAGCCTTTGAAATGGCTACCGTAACCTCGTTTGCCTTTCCCAGACCATAACCTACGACGCCCTTCTCGTCACCTACCACTACAATGGCGGCGAAGCGGAAATGGCGACCACCCTTGGTCACTTTGGTAACCCTCTGGATGGCGACAAGTCTGTCTTTCAATTCAAGATCAGATGTCTTTACTCTTTTTACATTTGTATTTGCCATAGTCTGTTCTTTTAGAATACGAGGCCGCCTTCACGTGCAGCGTCTGCCAAACTTTTAACTCTTCCGTGATAGAGATATCCTCCACGGTCAAAACTTACGGTGGTGATACCGGCTGCAAGTGCGCGCTCTGCAACGGCTTTGCCGACAATGGCGGCAGCATCGATACCATTCTTGCCCTTGCATTCTGCAGCAAGCGCCTTGTCATTTGAAGATGCAGCGGCAAGTGTCTTGCCCTGCTCGTCGTCGATTACCTGAGCGTAAATAGCTTTGTTGCTTCTGAAAACAGCAAGACGAGGTCTTTCTGCCGTGCCGCTGACGTGCTTACGAATACGGTAATGAATTCTTTGTCTTCTTTCTATTCTATTCAATGCCATAATCTGATCTCCTATTATTTAGCTGCTGCAGTCTTACCAGCCTTGCGACGAAGCTGCTCACCGACAAACTTGATACCCTTACCCTTGTAAGGCTCTGGCTTACGAAGTGAACGAACCTTGGCTGCCACCTGGCCTACAAGCTGTTTGTCGCAGCTCTTGAGCACGAGTACAGGGTTCTCACCCTTCTTGACGTCCGGAACTTCTGCAACTATCTCGTCCGGAAGGAGAAGATAGATGTCGTGAGAGTAACCAAGCGAGAAGATGAGGAGGTTCTTGCCCTGGAGGGCAACACGGTAACCCACACCGACAAGCTCCTGCTTGATGGTGAACTGCTCGCTCACACCCACTACCATGTTGTGTACAAGTGCACGGTAAAGTCCGTGCATTGAACGGTGACGTGGCTGGTCTGTAGGACGGGCAAACTTAATCTGATTGTCCTCGATGGTGACGGTGATGTCAGAGTCTACTTTCTGAGACAGCTCGCCATGAGGTCCTTTAACCTTCACTACGTTGCCAGGGAGCAACTCTGCGGTTACCCCGGTCGGAAGGCTTACAGGCAATTTACCAATTCTTGACATTTATTGTTCTGTTTTAAAATTAATATACGTAGCATATAACCTCACCACCTACGCCGAGCTCCTTGGCTTCCTTGTCGGTGATGACACCCTTCGATGTGGAGAGGATGGCGATTCCGA
>CAYMDZ010000078.1:0-5000 GCA_964389355.1 uncultured Muribaculaceae bacterium
CGAAGTCATCAATTTCCTGCTCAGCAACTGCAAATATTGGCTCGAGAAATACCATCTGGACGGTTTCCGTTTCGACGGGGTGACTTCGATGATATACTGGGATCACGGTCTGGGTACCGATTTCGGGAATTATGAGCTCTACTTCAACTCCGGCGTGGACGAGAACGCCGTGACTTATTTGGCATTGGCCAACATTCTGATACACAAGCTCAGGCCGGACGCCGTCACCATAGCGGAGGATGTGTCCGGAATGGCAGGGCTGGCGGCTCCTCTGGACGAGGGCGGCATAGGCTTTGACTACAGGATGGCGATGGGCGTCGCGGACCATTGGATCAAATGGATCAAGGAACGTCCGGATGAGCAATGGTCAATGGGGGAGATCTGGTGGGAGCTCACCAGAAAGCGTGAGGACGAGAAGACCATCAGCTATGCGGAATGTCACGACCAGGCTATGGTGGGGGACAAGACCATCGCTTTCCGTCTGATGGACAAGGAGATGTATTTTCATATGGACAAGGCGAGCCAGAATCTGACCATAGACCGCGGAATGGCTCTGCACAAGATGATAAGGCTCGTCACTGCCGCCACGGCGGGGAACGGTTACCTTAATTTCATGGGCAACGAGTTCGGCCATCCGGAATGGATAGATTTTCCTCGCGAAGGGAACGGCTGGTCATTCAAGTACGCCCGCAGGCAGTGGTCGCTGGCAGACAATCCGGTTCTTCGCTACGGGGAGCTGCAGGCTTTCGACGCGGCGTTCGTGCATTTTCTGAGCGGGCACGGAATCCTGGAATCCGTCCCTGAACTTATCCGCGCTGACGAAGAAAAAAAGGTATTGATTTTCCGGCGTCAAAATGCTATCTTTGCGCTCAACTTTTCGCCGGGCTATTCTTATGAAAATTACGGCTTTGAGATGCCTGACGGGGAGTATGTGATGCAGCTGGATTCCGATGCTGCGGAGTACGGCGGATTCGGGCGCCTTCAAAACGGGGAGACGCACGTTACGGTGAATCACATTTTGAGTTTATACCTGCCGTGCAGGTGCGCTTTGGTACTGCTTAAAACAAAATGATATGGCATTTTTGAAATTTAACAAGGCAGAATTGGTGAACCTCTCCTATTCGCTGAAGAGGGAGATACTGTGCGCCAATAAGACGGGTGCGTATTGTAACACGTCCATCGTGACGTGCAACACACGAAGATATCACGGACTGTTCGCCCTGACGCTTGACCGCTTCGGGGGCGACAGGTTTCTGATGCTTTCCTCCCTGGACGAGTCCGTAATTGTGGAAGGGAAGCAGTTCAATCTGGGAATCCATTGCTACGGAGACATTTATGAGCCGCGCGGACACAAGTATGTGGTGGATTTCGAGGCCGATCCCATTACGAGGATAACCTACAAGATAGGTGACATAGTGATCAGGAAGAGCATTCTTCTCTGTCCTGACGTGGACAGGCTCTATGTGAAGTACGAGCTTCTCGAAGGCCCTGAAAAGGCCGTGATAAAGCTCCGTCCTCTCTTGGCGTTCAGGAACATACATTCCCTTACACATGCCAATGACCAGGCTGACGCGACTGCCCGTCCCGCAGTGAACGGACAGAGCTTCAGACTTTACGAGCCATATCCTGACCTTTATATCCAGTTCTCGGATTCCAGGACGAAATTCACCTCCGATCCGTGCTGGTATTACGGCGTGACGTATTCCGACGAATACCGCCGCGGATTCGACTGCAAGGAAGACCTTATGTCTCCGGGCGTGTTCGAGGTCAAACTGAGCAAGGGCCGCAGCTTCATCGTGGGCGTATCCATCGCCGAGGCTGATCCTAAGATCTTCGCTCCGGAATTCAGAAAGCTCGCTTCGCACGCAGGCGAGATCAACGACTGCCATCAGCAGCTGCTCCACTGCGCGGACACTCTGATTACACATCATAACGGCAAGATGAAGATAGAGGCCGGTTATTCCTGGCTTTACGCAGGGCTGCTGCGCGAGACTCTCGTGGCTCTTCCGGGACTTACCCTGGCCGCCGGCAAGCCTGAGGCTTTCGAGGAGATTCTGGACAACCTCATCTCCGACGAGAAAGTCCGTCTTACCCGCCGCACTACCCAGGTGGAGGCGCCTTTCTATTTGGCATGTGTCCTGCAGAGCTATATAGAGCACGGCGCGGATGCGAAGGCGGTATGGAAAAAGTACGGCAGGACTCTGCGCGCGGTGCTGGAAAGTTATCTGCCGGGCGTCAGGAACGAAGTGACGATGCATCCGAACGGTCTGCTGTGGGCCCAGATGGACGGCGTGGCTCTTTCGTGGATGAATGCCTATATCCAGGGCCGTGCGGTCACTGAGCGCGCCGGCTATCAGGTGGAGACCAATGCACTGTGGTACAACGCCATCCGCTTCGCTCTCGAAATGGAGAAGGGACGCGGGGCCGCAGGCAGGGAGTTCATCTCGAAGTGGCAGCCGATAGCAGACCTGATAAAGGAGAATTTCACCAAGGTATTCTATAACGAGGAAGCCGGGTATCTGGCTGATTATGTGGACAATGCCGGGCAGCATCTGGAGGTGCGCCCGAACCAGCTGTGCGCGATAGCCCTCAAGTATTCGCCTGTGGATGATGAACTTCATCCGGTCATTCTGAGGGTAATTGACAGGGAGCTGGCGACGGCCCGCGGAATCAGGACCCTGTCTCCGCGCGACGTCAACTACAAGGGCGTTTACGAAGGCTCCCAGTACGAGAGGGATTTGGCATATCACGGCGGAAGCACGAGGCCGTGGCTGCTGTCCTCATACATAGAGACGTCGCTGCGCATCAAGGGTCCGGCTTTTCTGAAGAAGGCCCAGTGGCTGGTGGAAGGCTTCTACGAAGACCTCAACAAGCACGGCGTGGGCGCATTTGCAGAGCTTTATGACGGAGATCCTCCATTTGAACCTCACGGAGCGATATCTTCGGCGCTGAGCACTTCGGCCCTGCTGCTGGTGGACGAATTGTTGGACAAGTATAAGGAGTCATAGAGATATGAGAGTATTGATGTTCGGTTGGGAGTTCCCTCCTCATATAGCCGGCGGTCTGGGCACCGCCTGCAAGGGAATCGTTGAAGGCCTGGCGCACAACGGCGTGCAGACTCTGTTCGTGATGCCTTCCGCCAGCGGAGACGAAGACCAGAGCTGCACCACCATCATAAACGCCAGCGACGTGGCCGTACAGAATGTCAGCCGCAGCGTGGACGAGTTCATCGACAAGGTGAAGTTCATCTATGTGGACTCCAATATGGTTCCTTATGTGGATCCTGACGAGTATTACGATGCCATAGAGCGGATGAGGAAGAACCACGTCACGCAGACCACCGTCGGTTTCGGACAGAAGTTCAAGTTCTCCGGTAAATACGGGGCCGACCTGCTCGAGGAGGTCAACCGCTACGCTCAGGTGGGCGGCACCATCGCGATGCAGCAGAAGGACAATTTCGACGTTATCCACGCGCACGACTGGCTTACGTATCTGGCCGGCATAGCTGCCAAGGAGCTTACGGGCAAGCCGCTCGTGGTCCATGTGCACGCCACTTCCTTCGACCGCGGAACCGACGATATGGTGGATTCCCGCGTGTACGCCATCGAGAAGCGCGGCATGGAGGAGGCCGACAAGGTCGTGGCCGTCTCAGAGCTTACCAGAAACATAGTCATCAACAAATACGGAATCGACCCGTCCAAGGTCGTGGCTGTTCATAACGCCGTGGATTTCAGCGGAAGGGAGGATCTTCTGGTGGAAAGGGGAGTGAAGGACAAGGTCGTGACTTTCCTGGGCCGAATCACCTATCAGAAGGGTCCGGAATATTTCATAGACGCTGCCGCCAAGGTGCTCAAGCGTACCGAAGGGGTCAGATTCGTGATGGCCGGAAGCGGAGATATGATGAACAGGGCCATAAAGCACGTGGCCAAGCTGGGCATAGCCGACAGGTTCCATTTCACGGGATTCCTCCGCGGAACGGATGTGCAGAAGATGTTCGCGCTCAGCGACGTGTATGTGATGCCTTCCGTCAGCGAGCCTTTCGGAATTTCGCCTCTTGAGGCTATGCGTTCGAACGTGCCGAGCATCATCTCCTACCAGAGCGGTGCTGCAGAGGTGCTGAAGTACGCCTTCAAGGTGGATTTCTGGGATGTGGACGCCATGGCGGACGACATATATGCCCTGATCAATTACCCGGCCCTGTCGCATTTCGCGGCTGAGCACGGACTCGAGGAAGTCAACGCGCTGAAGTGGGATCACGCCGCAGCCAAGTTGAAGGATATTTATGAACAATTAATCAAATAACATATTATGGCAAAATCTATCTGTTTGTACTTCCAGGTACACCAGCCTACCAGACTCAGGCTGTATAGGTTTTTCGATATAGGCAAGGACTCTCATTATTATGACGACTTTGCGAACAGAACCATTCTCCGCAGGGTGGCGCAGAAATGCTACCTTCCTATGAACAAGGTGCTTCTGGATGCCATCAAGGCGTCAAAGGGCCAGTTCAAGGTGGCGTTCTCCATCTCCGGATCAGCCCTGGAGCAGTTCGACAGATACGCTCCCGAGGTGCTTGACAGTTTCAGAAAGCTCGCCGACACCGGATGCGTGGAGTTCCTCTGCGAGACCTATTACCATTCGCTGGCGTCAGTCAAGTCTCCCGCAGAATTCGCCTTCCAGGTGGAGAAGCACAAGGAGGCTATGAAGCAGCACTTCGGTGTGGAGCCGAAGGTGTTCAGGAACACCGAACTGGTATATTCTGACCAGATCGGCAAGCAGGTATATGATCTCGGATTCAAGACGGTCCTTACCGAGGGTGCCAAGCACATCCTGGGCTGGAGATGTCCGAATTATGTGTATACAAATGATATGGTGGACGACCAGAAGCTCCTTCTGAGAAACTACTCGATGAGCGACGACATCGCTTTCCGTTTCGGGGACAAAAACTGGGGCGGATGGCCTCTTACGGCGGAGAAGTTCAAGAGCTGGGTGGACAGTTC
>CAYMDZ010000079.1:0-4942 GCA_964389355.1 uncultured Muribaculaceae bacterium
GCCAATGACTACGAAATTGGCCTTCGTCACAACCTCCCTGTGCTCGACATCATCGACGACAACGGCTGCCTGAACGAAGACGCGCAGATCCTGGTGGGCGAAGACAGGTTCGTGGCCCGCGAGAAGATCGCAAAGATGCTCGAAGAGGCCGGAAACATCGAGAAGATAGAGGATTACGTGTCTCCGGTAGGCTATTCGGAGCGCACGAACGCCGTCATCGAGCCGAAGCTCAGCGCACAGTGGTTCCTGAAGATGGAAAAACTCGCCCCTACGGCACTTTCAGTGGTGGAAGAGGGCAAGATCAAGTTCATACCTGACAAATACCGCAACACCTACCGTCACTGGATGGAGAACGCGCGCGACTGGTGCATAAGCCGTCAGCTGTGGTGGGGTCAGCGCATCCCGGCATATTACCTCCCGGACGGCCGCTATGTGGTCGAGAACAGCGCCGAGAAGGCCCTGGAGGCTGCCAAGCTGCTCGATCCTTCCATCACCGCCGCCGACCTGCATCAGGACGAGGACGTGCTCGACACCTGGTTCAGCAGCTGGCTCTGGCCTGTCTCCGTGTTCGACCCGAAGAAACCGGGAATGCCGGATCACAAACCGAACGCCGACCTGGCATACTATTATCCTACCAATGACCTGGTTACGGGTCCGGACATCATCTTCTTCTGGGTAGCCAGGATGATTATGGCCGGCGACGAGTTTATGAACGACGTGCCTTTCAGAAACGTATATTTCACCGGCATCGTGCGCGACAAGCTCGGACGCAAGATGAGCAAGACCCTGGGCAATTCGCCTAACCCGCTGGACCTCATAGACAAATACGGCGCCGACGCAGTGCGTCTGGGTATGCTTCTCTGCTCTTCAGCCGGAAGCGACATTCTTTACGACGAGAGCCAGGTGGAGCAGGGGCGCAATTTCTGCGGCAAGATCTGGAACGCGTTCAGGCTCATCAGCGGCTGGAACGTGGATGAGAAGGCCGAGCAGAGCGAGAATTGCAGATTGGCTGTCAAATGGTTCGACAACCTTCTCTCGAAGACCATAGAGCAGGTGGAAGACCACTATGCCAAGTTCCGCATCTCCGATGCCCTGATGACCATCTACAAGCTGTTCTGGGATCAGTTCTGCGCGTGGTACCTCGAGCTCGTAAAGCCGGCGTACGGCGAACCGATAGATGCACGCACCTACGAGTGCACGATGGATTTCTTCGAGAAGCTGCTCAAGCTTATCCACCCTATAATGCCTTTCATCACGGAAGAGCTGTGGCACGAGATGACACCTCGCCGCGAAGGCCAGACCATTATGTACGAACACACTCCGGTGGCCGGACCGTACGACGGGAAATTCCTCGAGGAGTTCGCTCTCCTGCAGGAAGCCATCGTGGGCATACGCGGAGTTAGGGCCCAGAAGCAGATTTCGCCTAAGGAGGCGCTCGTGCTGTATGTGGAAGGGAACCTGAGCCTCGAGCTCAAGCCTGTCCTTATGAAGAGTGCCAATCTGTCCGAAATCCGCAGCGGAGAGTGCGGGGGCGCCTGCGTATCGTTCATCGTCGGAACCCTGAAGATGAGCATCCCTGTGGGCGGACTGGTCGACCTGGAAGAGGAGAAGGCCAAGATTCTCTCGGAGCTCGAGCACCAGAGGGGGTTCCTCGCCGGCGTACAGAAGAAGCTCGCCAACGAGTCCTTCGTCGCTCACGCGCCTGAATCTGTCGTAGCCCTCGAGAAGAAGAAGGAGGCCGACGCACTGGCCAGGATAGAGGCTCTCGAAGCATCGCTCAAAAACCTTTAGAACAATTGATTAAGGACTTGGTAAACGTTTTATCAAGTCCTTATTGTGTGTACATTATATGATTTCTCTTGATGATGTTACGGTAGCTTATGGAAGCTATGTCCTGCTGGACAGGATCAACTTCCATATCAGCGAAACTGACAGGATAGGTCTTGTCGGCAAGAACGGCGCCGGCAAATCCACGATTATGAAGATGATAGCAGGTCTTCAGAACCCGACGTCGGGCCAGATAGATATGCCGAATCACATAAGCGTGGGCTATCTGCCGCAGATTATGGAACATCATCGCGGCCGCACGGTCATAGAAGAGACTATGACGGCCTTCGACAGGGAGAAGGAGATAGAGGTCGAGATAGAGCGCACCACCCGCGAACTTTCCGAGAGAACGGACTACGAGTCGGAGAGTTATCTGGCACTGGCGGAAAGGCTCGCCGAGCTGAACGACCATCTGGTCACCTCGCACAGCGAACCGCCCGAGGTGCAGGCCCGCAAGACCCTCCTGGGCCTCGGGTTCAGGGACAACGAGCTCGGACGCCTGACCGAAACCTTCTCGCAGGGCTGGAATATGCGCATAGAATTGGCCAAAATCCTGCTGCGCCAGCACGACGTGCTGCTTCTTGACGAGCCGACGAACCATCTGGACATCGAGTCCATCGAATGGCTGGAGTCCTATCTGGCGGCGCGCAAGGGCTCGCTGATGCTCGTCTCGCACGACAGGAAGTTCCTCGACAGGGTGACGAACCGCACGGTGGAGATAGTGCTTGGCCACGTGCAGGATTACAAGGTGCCTTACAGCAAGTATCTGGAGCTTCGCGCCGAGAGGATGGCCCAGCAGATGGCCGCCTTCGAGAATCAGCAGAAGATGATAGAGAAGACGGAGGATTTCATAGAGCGCTTCCGTTACAAGGCCACGAAGAGCAATCAGGTGCAGAGCCGCATCAAGGCGCTCGAGAAGATAGACCGCATAGAGATAGACGAGACCGACAAGGCCCGTCTGACGGTCAAATTCCCGCCGTCTCCGCGTTCGGGCGACGTGGTGTACAGCGCGAAGGACCTGACCGTCTCATACCCGCAGAAAAGGGTCTTTTCCGGGGCCAATATCGAAATCAAGAGAGGGGAGAAGGTGGCCCTTATCGGACGCAACGGCGAGGGCAAGACCACCCTGATGCGCGTGATTATGGGAGAATTGGCCCCCGAATCGGGCGAAAGCCGCATAGGGCATAATGTCAATATCGGCTACTTCGCTCAGAATCAGGAGGATGTGCTGGACCGCACCGACACCGTGTTCGGGACTCTGGACCGCGTGGCGGTAGGGGACATCCGCACGAAAGTCCGCGACATTCTGGCCCAGTTCCTGTTCCGCGGAGAGGACATCGACAAGAAGGTGGGCGTGCTGAGCGGCGGCGAGAGGGCGCGTCTGGGTATGGCGAAACTGATGCTGTCGAGTCATAACCTGCTGCTTCTGGATGAGCCTACGAACCATATGGACATCAAGAGCAAGGACATCCTGAAGGAGGCGCTCAAGAGCTATGACGGGGCGCTGATTGTGGTTTCCCACGACCGTGACTTCCTGGACGGGCTGGTGGACAAGTTCTACGAGTTCAATGACGGAACGGTCCGGGAGCATCTGGAGACCATTCAGGAATACCTGGAGAAGAAAAAGCTGGATTCGCTTCACGAGCTGGACCGCAAGAACGCCGTGCAGGCTGCAGAGAAGGAGAAGGCCGCCGCCGCTTCGGCGCTTTCATACCAGCAGCAGAAGGAGCTGTCGCGCCAGGACAAGAAGAAACGTGACCGCATAAAGTATCTGGAAGGGGAGGTGGCTCGTCTTGAGGCCGCCATAGCGCAGATAGAGGCTGAGCTTGCCGAACCGGCCGAGGGGCTGGACATTATGGCCAGGACGCAGGAGTATCTGGAACTCAAGCAGAATCTGGACGCCAGGACCGAAGAGTGGTTCTCGCTGCAGCAGTAGGAGATAATATCGACAGCGCTTCGTCCATCCGGGCGATGCGGTAGATCCGCGGCTTGCGGCTGTGCGGCAGAGTGTCGAAGAAGGGATCGGAGGTAATGTACCATTGGCAGTCCCGCAGATGGTAAACTCTTTTAAGTGAATTCTTTATGCGCGGATACATCTGCTCCGAGCACACCGTCAGACCCTGTTTTCCGTCGGTAAAAGTAGACACGCACACATAATGATTTCTGCCGGACGGCTTCTTCCGGGGCTGCACCGCAGGCTTGGCATTGACCCTCACTGTCACGTGGCGGCCATAGCGGGAATTGATGTCATTCATCATACTGCGGAAGATCCGGCCGTGGGTGGAAGTGTCCCTGAGGTTGCTTGAAGCGATGTACAGGTGTATCATCTCGTGGATGACCACGTCCTGGATCTCCTCTTCCGGGAGGTCGAACGAGGTGCTCAGACGCATCGTGAAGCCGGTATTGGCCTTCCTTCCGAGCAGGGTCCTGCGCCGGACGTAGCAAAGCCTTCCGAGGAACGATCCCGCCCGGGTGAGCACAATGGGAACAGACGGCAGCTTTCCGCTGAATATCAATTCATTGAAGCGGTCGAACTGCTCCTGCGCGTATGGTAGGGTCACTGTCATCGGCTAGGCCAGGTACTCCAGAAGCAGATTCAGGGCTTCTGAGGTGAATGAAGCGATGTTCCGGGCACGGGTGCCGTTTTCGACGTAACGGCGGCTGAGAAGCCCCTTTGGACCGCTTACGGCTATGCATACAGTTCCTTCGGGATTACGGTCGTCTCCTCCCGGGCCTGCCAAACCCGTAGTGGCCACGGCATACGTGCTTCCAAACAGGTTCCTTACGCCGTCGGCCATAGCCTCGGCCACCTGCGTGCTGACCACGCCGTTCACTTCTATAACCTCCGACGGCACGCCGAGCACCTTTTCTTTGATGCAGATGGCATAAGACGTGACTCCGCCCAGATAATAGGCCGATGAGCCCGGAATGGACGTCACGATGTGAGAGATCATCCCCCCGGTGCAGGATTCCGCCACCGACAGGGTAGCCCCCAGTTCCAGCAGCCGCGCCGCCACCTTTTTCTCCTTCTCCAGCAATTCTTCTTCCATAAATACGAGATAATTTGTACAAATATACTACTTAACCGGAATATCCTGGAAGGTGCCGTCGGAGT